>NZ_JARVRY010000008.1:0-118223 GCF_030209485.1 Novosphingobium sp. fls2-241-R2A-195 | reverse complement strand
GAATCCTGCGCGCCATCAATTCGGAATGGTGCGCGCGATAATCCCGGAATCCGCACCGATTTACGATGAACCGTTTTTTTCTAGCGATGGATCGAAAATGGGGATGATGCGTTTCTCATGTGAAACCTATCGAGGTAACCATGAACGCATTCAGCAACATCCATGCCTTTCCGGACACTGCTGGGTATAGCCGCTCGCTCTGTGCGGAGATTGAAGCTCTCCATTCCTTGGTGCATGCGGCTTGCCCGCCATCAGCTGTGGTCAGCGTCTGCTTTGATGGGCACTTCAACCTGTTCGTGGATGTTCGATCCCTCGAAGAAGCTGCCACGGTAGAGGCAATCCTGCCTGATCTGGCTGGCGGCGCCTTCCGTGACCTTCGCAGATCCGGAACCCCGCACCAGCCTTTTCGCCACCGGGTGACTGCGGCCATCGTAGGCTAACTACTCGCCGCCAAGGATTCTCGGAACTTGTTCGACCATTCCCCAGTTCCTTCGGCAAAATATAAAAGCATGCGATCCTGGGCCCGGCCGCGCTTCCACCATCGATTGCCGGTTGGGCCAACCTCTTCCAGACATCCTTGTAAATAATACGGGGCTGGCATTGCCTGGCCTGTGCAACAACCCACCGTTTTACGGGCGCGACACGGTCTGCATCAGACGTCGCGACTGGCTATCTGCCTCTCCATAAAGGCCAGAATGCTGGCAACCGTGATCCGGGTCGAACGGCCGATCTTGAACACTTCAAGTTCGCGAGCCGCAATCAGCTCATACCCCTTTGTACGGCCGATGCTGAGCATGGCGAAGGCTTCCTTCGGTGGCAGTGCGATTGGTTGCATGAATGCCTTGGATCAATGGGAAGAACGACCGCTCCACAGCCGACGAGAATCGGCTGCAAGCAGAGGTAGCAGTTGAGCTATCGGGGAGCTATTACGGGAACAGGCGCATAATCGCCAGATTTTCCCTTATTTATCAATATTTCTTGGCGGACAGGGTGGATCTTGTACTGCTCATATTTGGCCTTGCCGCTCTGGCCGGCATATGGGTGACCGGGAAACTGGTCGACCATTTCTTGCGGTTGACCGTGCTTGCGAGCCTTGCGTTGTTCGGCCTGATCACGCTGATATTTGCGTTGGATGCGCAATCCGCCATCGTAATCTACGCCGGCACCGCGGTCTGGGGGCTGACCTTTGGCGGAGCGGCGACTTTGCTCCAGACCGCCCTCGCAGATGCCGCCGGCGCCAGTGCAGACACAGCTCTTGCGATGAATGTTGTTGCCTGGAATGGTGCGCTCGCAGCTGGCGGCTTCATGCTTGAGACATGGGGGGCAACAGTATTTCCCTGGGCCATGTTTGCGTTAATATTGGTTGGATTCATGCTGGCATGGTCAGCACGTGCGTACGGCTTTCCCGTAGGAAGCCGTACAGGAGATGTTGCGTTCATCGGGCATTGAGGTAGCCCGTCGGTGTTCCAGCATGAGTGCAGCAAGGTCCTCGAGCTTGCTGCACCCTAAGGCAGGCGGGATTACAAGCTGACTGTCTGTAATTGGAGAACTGATATTGGCCGTTGGACGTCTGATTTGGGTCGACATAAGCAGGTTTCGACTGAGATGAGACGCTATTAGTCTCCGTTACCCTGATACCCGCCAGCTGCGACCAGGTCCGGCCCTTCGTGAATGAGCCGACGAAGGTGCTCGAACTACTATTCAGCCCCGCCCCGGATCAACCGCAAATGGCCCGGGTGGGCGGCGGTGGGGGTGCGAGGGCATATTGCAGCCTTGGGAATAATGCTGCACTTCAGCAACCGGGTGGCAAATAAGCGGCGAGCCGAGGATAGCACAAATGACCGCACCACGTGAGAGCAAGACCGCCATCGGGGATCACCAGCTTCATCCCGACACCCTGATGCTGAACTACGGCTACGATCCGTCATTGTCTGAAGGTGCGGTCAAGCCACCGGTATTCCTGACGTCCACTTTCGTCTTCCCGACCGCTGAGGAAGGCCGGGACTTCTTCGACTATGTCGCCGGCCGCAAGGAGCCGCCGCCGGGCGAAGGCCGCGGACTGGTCTACTCGCGCTTCAACCACCCCAACAGCGAGATCGTCGAGGATCGCCTGGCGGTCTATGAAGGCGCCGAAGCGGGCGTGGTCTTCTCATCGGGAATGGGTGCGATCACCACCAGCATTCTGGCGTTCGCCAGACCGGGCGACGTCATACTGCATTCCCAGCCTCTCTATGGCGGGACCGAGACTCTTCTGGCTCGGACCTTCGCCAATCTGGACATCCGCGCAATCGGGTTTGCCGATGGCCTCGATGAAGGCGAAATCGTCAGCGCGGCCCGTAGCGCCGCCTCCTTGGGGCGCTTGTCGGTAATACTCATCGAAACACCTGCCAATCCCACGAACAGCCTTGTCGATATCGCCCTTCTCGCACGGGTCCGCGATCTCATCGCACTGGAGCAGGGGCATCGCCCGCTTCTCATGTGCGACAACACCCTGCTTGGCCCGATCTTCCAGCGGCCTCTGCGGCACGGCGCCGATATTTCGCTCTATTCGCTTACCAAATATGTCGGCGGCCATTCGGATCTGGTCGCAGGAGCCGCGCTGGGATCGGCGGCCCTCATGCGGGAAGTCCGGCTACTACGCAGCGCAATTGGCACGCAGCTGGATCCGCACAGCAGCTGGATGCTCAGTCGTTCGCTCGAAACGCTCGGGCTGCGCATGGAACGGGCGAACGCGAATGCTGCCGTGGCCGCCGCTTTTCTGCGCGACCACCCCAAGGTCGACGCCGTGGCCTATCCCCCGTTTCATGCCGAGGGCTCACCGCAGGCGAACGTCTTTGCGGCGCAGTGCGAAGGAGCGGGATCGACTTTCGCCTTCGACATCGCGGGAGGGCAGCCGGCAGCCTTCCGGTTCCTCAACGCCCTGCAGATCTTCAAGCTCGCGGTCAGCCTGGGAGGCACGGAATCGCTGGCGAGCCACCCGGCCACAACCACCCATTCCGGCGTACCCGTGGAAATCCGGGACCGGATCGGCGTCCTGCAGTCCACGGTCCGCCTGTCCATCGGAATCGAGAACGAAAGCGATATCGTCGCGGATCTGTCTCAGGCACTCGACCAGGCCTGAATATCGACCTGGCTGGTTCATAATTTCACTCAAATCATGGGAAGGAAGGGCACATGACGGACTTCGTCAAAGTGACCAACGACCGCCACGTTCTGGAAATCGAGATCGACCGCCCCGGGAAGAAGAACGCGCTGACCGGCGCCATGTACCGGATCATGACGAGCGCCCTCGCCGACGCCTCTCACCGAAGCGATGTTCGCGCGGTGCTCATCCATGGTACGGGCGGCGCCTTCTGTGCCGGGAACGACCTGGCCGATTTCGTATCCGGCCCGGAAGGCGCCGCCGCCGCCTTCGATTTCATCCGGGCGATAGCCATGTTCCAGAAGCCGATCGTCGCTGCGGTCCAGGGCCTTGCCGTGGGCGTCGGAACGACCCTGCTGTTCCATTGCGATCTCGTTTACGCAGCCCCGGACGCCCGGTTCGTCATGCCGTTCGTCAACCTCGGGATCGTCCCGGAAGCGGGATCAAGCCTGCTGGCGCCCGCTACGCTTGGGTATGCCAAGGCGGCATCGATGCTGCTGCTGGGTGAGCCGATGGATGCGCAAGGCGCGGACATGGCGGGCTTGATCACCGGTATCGTTCCGGGCGATGAGCTTCTCGACCATGCGAGGAGCAAGGCTCGGCTTTTGACCACCAGGCCGCCGGAGGCCCTTCTTGCAACGCGGCGTCTTATGAAAGGCGATCAGGCCGCTGTAGCTGCACGCATCGAGGAGGAAGCAGGTCTTTTCCGCAGTGCGATGCAATCGCCCGAGGCCCAGGAAGCCTTCGCTGCGTTCTTCGAGAAGCGCCAACCTGTCTTCGTTTCGCGAGGCTGAAACTTGCCCCTTGCCCCTGGTACCCGCCGCCCTTCTCGCTTGCGACACTCCGCTCTATCAGCTTAGACATGAAGCCTTGGATATCAGCTGCTTCACGGAGGCATATCCGGGACGAGCGCACATACGGTCGGCTTGTGAGAAGGCTGGAGGACTGCCCCTGCCGTTCGCGCCGATGTGCCCCTGCTATCCCAGCTACAGGGCGCCTTCTGCCGCGTTCAAGGCATTCATCGATCTCGCACGCCTGTTTGCGGCCGCCAGAACGGGGACGCCACGCGCTGCATTGCAACCCAAGCCTGTGGGCGCACGACCACGCGCCCCACACAATCCAGAAGGAACGTCCTGATGCTCGACGCCCCCCGCCTCGCCCCGTTCTCCGGCACTGTCCCCGATGCTCTGGTAGTCCTCCTCCATGGCTATGGCTCCAACGGCGAGGACCTCATTTCGCTTGCGCGCATGATCCAGCCCGCCTTGCCGAATGCCGCCTTCGTGGCGCCGAATGCACCCTCGCAAATCCCCCACATGGCGGCCGCTTACCAGTGGTGGCCGATCGAGACCTTCTCGATGGCAGAACGTGCCGCCGGTGCGGCCGCTGCGGCGCCGATGCTCGATGCCTTCCTCACTGCGGAGCTGGAAGCTGCCGGGCTGCCCAGCAACCGCCTGCTGCTTGTCGGGTTCAGCCAGGGCACCATGATGGCGCTCCACGTGGGATTGCGCCGAACCGAAACTGTCGCCGGAATCGTCGGCATCTCGGGCATGCTGGTCGCGCCGGATCATCTGCAGGCAGATATCCGTAGCCGCCCGCCAGTCCTGCTGATCCACGGCACCGAAGACGAGGTGGTGCCGTTCCGTTCGATGGATCTTGCCAACGCTGCACTCACGGCAGCCGGCGTGGGTGTGGAGATGCACGTCTCGCCGGGGCTGGGCCACAGCGTCGGGCAGGATGGCCTCGAGGCAGCGGCGGCATTCGCCCGGACGGTCATCGGCTAGACCGCGCAATCCGACCTCACAGCGCCCCTCTGCCCTCGAACGGCGGCAGATTTCATGTGCCCGCTATGACATCCATCTCAGCGAGAACATCCTGCGACAGGCGCAGCCTTTCGGCCGCCAGGTTTTCCGTCAGATGCGCGACGCTCGAGGTGCCCGGGATCAGGAGCAGGTTGGGCGAACGTGCCAGCAACCACGCCAGCGCAACCTGCAACGGGCTGGCTTCAAGCCGCGCCGCGATCCGGGACAGCGCATCCGACTGGATCGGGCTGAACCCGCCCAGCGGGAAGAACGGGACGTAAGCGATCCCTTGGATGGCCAAGTCTTCCACCAGGGCGTCATCGGCACGGTGAACGAGATTGTAGTGGTTCTGGACGCAGACCACCGGCGCGATCGTCTGCGCCTCGGCTACTTGCGCAGGGGTGACGTTGCTGAGGCCAAGATGCCGGATCAGTCCCTGCTCGCGCAATTGCGCAAGCGTGGAGAACTGTGCTTCGAGCGATCCTTCGCTCGGCGCGTGGACATCGCCCATCAGCCTCAGGTTGACGACATCGAGCTGCTCCAACCCCAGATTGCGCAAGTTGTCATGCACCGCCTGCGTCAATTCGGCGGGGCTCTGCGCCGGGAGCCACGAGGCATCGTCGCCGCGAACCGCGCCCACCTTGGTCACGATAACCAGATCATCGGTATAGGGATGCAGAGCCTCGCGGATGATCTGGTTGGTGACATGCGGTCCGTAGAAGTCGCTCGTGTCAATATGGTTGACCCCGGCCTCGACTGCAGCGCGCAGGACCGCAATGGCGGCAGCGCGATCGCGCGGCGGGCCGAACACGCCGGGTCCTGCAAGCTGCATGGCGCCGTAGCCCATCCGGTTGACGGTACGATCGCCGAGTTGAAAGGTCTTCGCGGGTGCAAGATCGGTCATGCGCAAGTCTCCTGTGAAGGTGTGATCAGGCATATGGACTTGTTGCCATCGATCGATAAGCCGTGCAGTTCGGTACAGGCTGTACGAGAATATGCACAATGGCGACTGAACTCGACGATCTATCGGCTTTCGTAGCCGTCGCCCGCGCGGGTGGTTTTCGCGAAGCGGCGCGGGTATCGGGCGTTTCCGCGTCCGGTCTCAGCGAAGCGCTTCGGCGGCTGGAGGCGCGGTTGGGCGTCCGCCTGCTGCACCGCACGACGCGCAGCATCTCGGTCACCGAAGCGGGCACCCGGCTGTTCGAGCGCCTCTCGCCTGCCCTCACCGAGATCGATGCCGCACTCGACGCCGTCCATGCCGAGACCGACCAGCCGGCCGGCACCCTGCGGCTCAACGTCCCGGCGAACGTCGCCAGGACCGTCCTTCCCGGCATCCTGCCACCATTCCTGAAAGCGCATCCCCAGATCCGGGTGGAGGTGACCGTGGAAGACAGCTTCGTCGATATCCTCGCCTCCGGTGCCGACGCCGGCATCCGCTACGAGGAACGGCTGGAGCAGGACATGATCGCCGTACCGATCGGGCCACGGTCGCAGCGGATAATCACGGCGGCGGCTCCCGCCTATCTGGATGCCCATGGCCGCCCCGCCCATCCCCGTGAACTCCTCGACCACGCCTGCCTGCGCCTGCGCTTCTCCAGTGGCGCACGGGCCACCTGGGAGTTCGAGCGCGGCGACGAAGTGATCCGCCTCGACCCGCCTGGCCCTGTGCTGATCCAGCCCGGATCGGCCTGTGACCTGCTGGTCGAGACGGCGATCGCGGGCCTCGGAGTCGTACGGCTCTTCGAGGACTGGCTTGCTCCAGCCATGCAGTCAGGGGCCCTGGAAAGGATTCTCGACGAGTGGGATGAGCCGTTCTCGGGGCCGATGCTGTATTATTCCGGCCGCCGCCAGGTTCCCCCTCCTCTCAGGGCATTCATCGACTTCACCCGGACGGAGCCAGCCATGCCAAAGCTGCAGAGGTAACGACATCGGCCTACAGCAAGGTGCCGTCCGGGCTATTGAGCAACTGCTGCCCGTTCGGCGGCGATCTTTTTGAGCACATCCTCGAACACCTCGACAGGCTGGCCGCCCGACACAAGGTACTTCTCGTCGATGATGATGGCCGGGACGCTCGAAATCCCTCGCGAGCGCCAGAGTTCTTCGTCATCACGGACTGCCGCAGCGAACTCATCTCCGGCGAGGATTTCCGCCGCGCGTGAGGTATCGAGGCCTGCGCGCGCCACCACGTCCAGCAGCACTTCATGGCGCGAGACATTGGCTCCCTGAGTGAAGTACGCCTCGAACAGCGCGTGCTTGAGTTCGGATTGGCGGCCCTGTTCTCCCGCCCAATGCAGCAGCCTATGCGCGTCGAACGTATTGTAGATGCGGCTCTCGTCGTTCATCGCAATCGTGAAGCCGACACTTGCGGCGCGCTCCTGAAGCACCGTTCTGCTCGCGGCCGACTGCTCCGGCGTGGTGCCGTACTTCTGGGCAATGTGCTCGCGCAGGTCTTGCCCTTCACTCCCCATGTTCGGATTCAGTTCGAACGGCTGGAAATGGATCTGGGCAGTGACTTCTCCCTCGAGCCGCTCAAGGGCAGCTTCCAGGCCCTTCAGTCCGATGACGCACCAGGGACAGGCCACATCGGACACGAAATCGATCTTCAACTGCTGGGGCATTCTCGGGCGTTCCTTCGATCAGCTTCACATGCCCCAGACAGATAGGAACGTTCTCGGCACATGACGAGGTTACGGTGTTGTGTGGCGGACCATGGCCCTGCACGGCGCGCCGCTCCGTCAGATCTAACGAAGCACGTAGTGGCGAGAATGGATGACGGCTTCGGTTCGGCGTTATCGGTTGGCGACCAGGAAATACCATTGGATCGTCGGCAGTGTGAAGATGTCTGGTAGGCAACGCCAACCTGTCCATCCCACTCTGCCGCCTGACGCGGCAGAGTGGCGGGTCCGACAGCTTTACTTGGCCTTAGTGGCCTGACGCTTACGACGCGGTTTAGCCTCCGCGGCAGCGGGTACCGTCGTTTCAACCGCGGTGGTTGCCTCAGCGGCCTCATTTCCGAATAGGCCGAGCTTGCGCCGGCGCTTCGGCTTTTCGACCACTTCGGCAGTTTCTTCCACCACTGGAATTGAGGCAGCAGACTCTCTCTCCGGCTCAGGTGCCCGTGCCATACGCTTTACCGGCTGCTTCCTTCGCGTCCTGGGGCCGGTCGCGGCCGTTTCTGGCTTCCTCGTTTCGGCAGAGGCAACAGCAGCGGTTTCGACCTTTGGCGCGGCGGTCTCCGGCTCAGCAGCGTTCGAAGGTATCTCGACCGCTGGGACGGCTCCCGTTTCAGCCCCAGAAGACGGGGAATCCGCGAGCGCTTTGCCAGCCGTTTTTAGCTTACGCCGCTTTGGCATTACCGGAGCAGGCCCCGCCGCAGCCTTCGCTGCCTCCTTCACGGGCTTGGCAGAAGGGGCGGCGACCGAAGAAGCGGGTGCATGGTGCGTATCAGCTTTGCGCTGTTTTGGCTTCGGCGTTCCCGCAGACTTTGTCTTTGCAGCAGGCTTGGGCTTTACCGGTGCGGATGCGGGTTCACTTGATGGGCTCAGTTCTGAGCTTACGTCGGCGGAAGTTGGACTTGGCATAGCCGAACTGCCGACAGCCGCCTCGCGTTTCCCCAATCCGATTTTTTCGGCGATCTCGCGGCGCCGCGCCGCGAAAGACGGCGCGACCATCGGGTAGGTCGCAGACAGATTGTAGCGTTCGCGATATTGTTCCGGGGTGAGGCCGTTGCTCGCCAGGTGACGCTTGAGCGTCTTGTAAGGCTTGCCGTCGATGAGGCTGAGAATGTGATCTGCCGACGCCAGGCTCTTGCGCACTGAAACTGCGGGCGTGAAGGTCGGTGCTTCGGGCTCTGCTTGTGCTGGGGCGCTATCTTCGACGAGAGCGGCCCGTGTCGAGCGAATAAGGCCGGCAAGATCATCGGCACTGACCGTATTGTTGGCGAGATACGCGCTCAGAAGTTGAACGGTGAGTGCCGCAATATCGGAAGTCGGTTCGGTGTCAGGCATCGATTTGCCCCTCTCGGATTTATAACGACGACGTTGAGCTATTGCCTTCATGGCAATTTGTCATGGATCGACGTGATTGCTGGGCTTTTCAAGGATAAAAGGAGCGAACACCTCGATCTGGGGCATGCACGACTACAACAATGCGTCAACGGCACACGGTCCTATGAAGCGATTGGCCAGCAGATACTCCTCTCGTCGGATTGGCGGCGGCCGGCTCGCTTGCTTTCAAGTCTGCTCGGACGAGACGGCGGCCGATCAGCATCAATGCCCGGCATGCCCCATAGATGTTTGGCCTGTTGATAACACGGTGAACAAGCTGCGGAAAAGGTGTCAATCAACGTCCGAAGCGGCGCCTGGAGCAGTTCAGCTTAACAGCGGCATCGGCGTCAGGAGCTTGCGAAAATACACGACCCGCTCGGTTTCCTCGAATTTCAGCGCTGCGTGCATCGCATGCGACACGGTGTTGTCCAACATGGCATCCGAAGCGAGTTCAGCGCAGCCCATGCTGCGAGCCCATGCTTCCACGGCGTCCACCAAGCCGCGTCCAATGCCTTGTCGCCGGCATTCTTCCACGACGTATAGCCCTTCAAGGAAAGCGACCGGTGAAGTTTCGCAGCCGTTGACGTAATCGACGCGCAGCGCGGCTTCCGCAAATCCGACAAGCGCGCCGCGCTGATCGCGCGCCAGAAAGCCAATGAAAGGCTGTGGCTCCGCCATCAGTTGAACCACGTCTTCCTGGTGCTCCGCTTCCGAGCCATCTGGCCAGAGCGACGTGCGCAGAGCCGACCATTCAAGAAGATCAGCGTTGCTGCCCACTGTTATCCGTACGATCATGCCGCTCGGCCTCGGGAACTGGTCGGGGAAATTATGCATGGTGGCGGCGCCGGCAATAGGCGCGATGCCGCCACCGTATTGCATCAGCCGTTGAGCTTGTCCTTGACCGCCTTGGCGACCGTGAAGGTCAGCTTCTTCGAAGCCTTGATGGTCATTGCCTCACCGGTAGCGGGGTTGCGGCCTTCACGTTCGGGGCTGTGCTTCACCTTGAACTTGCCAAAGCCATTGAGCGAGACTTCCTCACCCTTGGCCGCCGCGCTGCCGATGGCCTCAAAGACGGCGTCGACAATCTTGCGGGCGTCGGTTTTGGTAATGCCGTGATCGTTGGCGATGGCGTCGGCGAGATCGCTGTTGTTCATGAGAAGTTCGTCCTGTCGATGTCTATGGTTCGCAAAGCTACGTTGCTTTCGAGCTTCGCGGCCTTCCACCATGGAACAGCCGAAACCGCGGTCAAAGTCGCATACTCACGCTGAACGCGCCTTGAGGCCGCTTTGTCCACAGCCTGTGGATATGTGAAACGCATCCGGTGCCCGAATTACCCGGATAACATCGCGCCCGGAACCATTCTCGGCCCGGTCCCTTGCATAACACACACAAGGAGAATTCCCCTGTTTGGCAAGGTCATCGGCGCAATCGCAGGAAACAGGGCCGCAAAGCACGTCCAGGGGGTGAGCGGCACTGGAGGAACTTTGCTCGGCTTTGCAGCGCCGATGGTGATACGCCGCCTCGGCCCCCTTGGCCTCATCACCGCAGTCGCAGGCGGGTACGCTTACAAGCGCTACACTGATCGGCGGACGGCAGAACAGCAGAAGGTCGCACGCCCCAGCGGATTTGCAGAGCCCACACGGACACAGGCCTGATCCTATCCTGCAGCCGCATCCGCCCGCTGCGAGCGTGTTACGGGCAGGCTAAGGCGCGGGACGTCAGGATCGACCGCGCTCTGGTCCACGTGGTTGTGGCTGAGCAGCTTGTGAGTGCCGGGCACGGGGCCCGGCGCTTAGCCAGTGAGCACGCTCTGCCGAACATCTCCGCGTCTCACGAACCAGTGGGAACCGCGAGCGAACGCGCCCGTAAACAGCCCCCGAGCGCCTTCCCTTTCTTGAGGGCACTAATGAGCACAACGGTCTTCCGGAAAATTCTTTATCTTTTTCAGTCCGTTGCTTAGCGATCAACTCGCCTTGTTCGGATAGGCCGGCACCTTGACGAAGCGGCAGTCAGAATAGAACATATAGCGAACACATGAGTCGCTGTTGACCAATGATCCTGCACACCGCCCTTCCCTCCCGGCTGCCTGCCGAGCACCTTGCCGCACTACGCGCCCAGATCGCGCAGGTGCAGGCAGCGCGCGGGCCGGTGCTGCCGTTCGGCCTGCTGCAAATCGACACGCGCCTCGCCAGCGGCGGCCTCGATGGCGCTGCGCTTCACGAGATCGCCGGCGCTAGCGCCAGCTGGAGCGACGATGCTGCCGCCACCCTGTTTGCCGCGGGGCTCGCCGCGCGCTTTGCTGCCGCCCAGGGCATGACCGTGCTGTGGGCGCTTAGCCGCTTCGACCTGTATGCTCCAGGCCTCGAACAGGTCGGGCTCGGCCCCGGCAAAGTGCTCTATGCCCAGGGCAGGAAGGACTCCGAAGTCCTTGCACTGGCCGAAGATGCTTTGCGCGACGGATCGCTGGCCTGCGTCATCGCCGAGGTCAAAGCCGCCGACCAGACCGCTACCCGGCGCCTGCAGCTGGCTGCGTCCGACGGGCAAACCCCGATGCTTCTCTACCGGCGGCATCGTTCGCGCGAGCGCAGCCCGCTGGCTCAGCCCTCCGCTGCAATGACGCGCTGGAGCATCGCAGCGGCGCCTTCCACCACGCTACCCCATGCCGGCATCGGCCGGGGGCAATGGACGATCGAACTTGTCCGCCAGCGCGGCGGCAATCCCTTTTCCCTTCTTGTCGAGGCCTGCGATGACCAGGGTTGCCTCGCTCTACCTGCCGCAGTTGCCGATCGAGCGACTGCGCCGGTTGGAGCGTCCATCCGCGCCGCTTGACGCGGCCGCGCTGGTCCCGCGCTTTTCGCAAGCCATTGACGACGACCCCGGTGCCTGCTCGGTGCCGCGGGGCGGCGGATGGCGACCCGGCGCGCGCTGGGCGCAAGGTGCGCTTGGCCCCGCCTCGGCGCAGGCCGATATCGACGCACTGCCGGCCCATCAGCGACCGACGATGCGCGAGATGGGGCGACGCAGCGAAACCGCCGATCATCCCTTCAGGGCCATGGCTTGTGACGACGGCGCAGCGGCCGGCAGGCCGTGGCCGGTGCACGCGGCGCATCGCCAGTCCCATCTCTGGGCCAGGCCCCTGGTCCTCATCGCGCGCAGTGGGCAACGCGACATCGTGACCGCCGCTTGCCCGGTCGCGCTCGACCTCGGCCTGCGTCCCGGCATGGCCGCCGCCCACGCACGCGCACTCGTAAGCGAGCTCGACGTGCGCGGCTCCGACCAAGCTGCAGACGCGGCCTGGCTCGACCGGCTGGCGCTTCATGCCGTCCGGCACTGGACACCGACCGCAAGTGCCTGCGATGCCGATGGCCTCTGGCTCAATCTCACCGGGACCACGCATCTGTTCGGCGGCGAGGATCGCTTCTGCCGCCGGGTTCTGCGTTTTTTGGATCGCCTGGGCTTTACCGCGCGCATCGCCATCGCCGCAACGCCGGGCGCCGCGCATGCGCTTGCCCGTTTCGGAGGCCACACCGTGATTATCCTGCCTCCACGCAGCGAGGCGCAGGCGATCGCCGACCTGCCGCTGGCCGCCCTGCGCCTGGCCGCCGACACTCTGGCAACGGCAGGCCGTTTCGGCCTGGAACGCATCGGCGACCTCTATGCGATGCCGCGTGGCCCCCTCGCCAAGAGGCTTGGGCTGAAGGCCGTCGAGCGGCTCGACCAGGCGCGAGGCCTTGTTGCCGAGCCGATCGTTCCGGTGGCTGCGTTCGAGGAGCCTCGCGCCGAGCGCCGGCTGCTCGAGCCAATCGTCACCGCCGAGGCCATCAACCATGTAATCGGCGATCTTCTCACCGACCTCGTGCACGAACTGCAAGGCCGCCGGCTGGGCTTGCGCACCGCAGTGCTGACTTGCCAACGGGTGGACGGGATCGACCAGCGCGTCGCCGTGGGTACCGCGCGCACCACCCGAGATGCCAAGCATCTCGCACGCATGTTCGCCATGCGCGTCGATCGGATCGACCCCGGGCTTGGCATCGAGGTGATGAAGCTTGCCGCGCCGCGCGTCGAGGACCTGCAGCCGGTCGCGCTCGGGAGTGGCCTCCTGGACACGCAGCACACGCCTGATGTCGCGCCGCTCGTCGACCAACTGGCGGGCCGGGCTGGCGAAGAGGCGCTGTTCCGGGTCAGCGCGATCGAGAGCGACGTGCCTGAGCGCGCGGTTCGCCGCACGCCGCCGCTTGCGACGACAGCCGGCTGGCCTGCCTGGCGCAGGCCGGTTCGCCTGCTGCATCGGCCTGAACTGCTCACCAACGTGGTCGCCCTGCTACCCGATCATCCTCCGCGTCGCTTCTCGTGGCGCGGCACGCCATACCGGGTGTCGGCTGGCGAAGGACCTGAGCGCATCCATGGCGAATGGTGGCGCTGCTCCCGCGAAATGTGGGCTGTGCGCGACTATTTCATGGTCGAGACTGGAGGCGCAGAGCGCTTCTGGCTGTTCCGGCGCGGAGACGGCGTCGATGCACCGACCGGCGATCTCACCTGGTATCTCCATGGTGTGTTCGGTTGATGGCGACCTATGTCGAACTGCAGGTCATCAGCCACTTCTCGTTCCTGCGCGGTGCTTCGGCGCCCGAGGAACTGTTCACAGCAGCCGCCACGCTTGGCCACACCGCGCTTGGCCTTGCCGATCATAACACGGTGGCCGGGATCGTACGCGGATGGGCCGGGCAGAAGGAGACGGGCGTACGCATGATCGCGGGCTCGCGCATCGATCTGGCCGATGGTCGCGCGATGCTGCTCTACCCCACCGATCGTCCCGCCTGGTCACGCCTTACGCGCCTGCTTTCGCTGGGCAAGGGCCGCGGCGGCAAGGGCAAGTGCATCCTTACATGGAATGACATAGCCGAGAGTTGCGAAGGGCTGGTCGCTATCCTGCTTCCGGACATGCCGGACGCACGGACCGCTGCCCACCTCCAGGACCTGCGCGGCGCCTTCGGCGATCGCGGGTACTGCGCACTATCGCTGCGCCGCCGGCCGGGCGACCAGGGCCGGCTTCACAGTCTCGATGCCCTCGCCCGCAAGGTCGGCATCCGCTGCGTCGCGACTGGCGACGTCCTTTACCATCAACCCGAACTGCGCCCGCTGCAGGACGTAATGACCGCCATCCGCGAGAAGACGACGATCGATGCCTTGGGCTTCAGGCGCGAGAGGTTCATGGACCGCAACCTCAAGTCGCCGCAGGAAATAGAGCGCCGCTTCGCCGCCTTCCCCGATGCCATCCAGGCCAGCGCCGACATCGCCGCGCAGTGCCGTTTCGACCTGAGCGAAATCCAGTACCAGTATCCCTACGAGGAGGTGATGGCCGGCCGCACCGCGCAGCAGGCACTTGCCGCCCTGACCGAGGAAGCGGCGGCGCGCATGTTTCCGCAAGGACTGGGCAAAGCCTACCGCAAGCAGATCGACCACGAACTGCAGCTGATCGAACGGCTCGGCTATGCGCCGTATTTTCTCACTGTTCACGCGATTGTCGCCGAAAGCCGGCGGCGCAGCATCCTGTGCCAGGGTCGCGGCTCGGCCGCCAACAGCTGCGTGTGCTTCGTGCTGGGCATCACCTCGATCGATCCGATCAAACACGAACTCCTGTTCGAGCGTTTCGTCTCGGGCGAGCGCAAGGAGCCGCCCGACATCGACGTCGATTTCGAGCACGAGCGGCGCGAGGAGATCATTCAGTGGATCTATGAAACCTACGGTCGCCATCGCTCGGCGCTGACCGCCGTCGTCACCCGCTACCGCACGCGAGGCGCGGTCGCCGAAGTGGGCAAGGCGCTGGGGCTACCGCGCGATCTCACCAAGATGCTCACGGGTCTTGTATGGGGCTGGTCGATAGACGGGATCAGCAACGAACAGATCGAAAGTCTCAATCTCAACGCCGACGACCATCGCCTGCGCCTGACCCTGGAATTGTCGCGCCAGCTGATCGGGACACCTCGGCATCTTTCGCAGCACCCCGGCGGCTTCGTGCTGACGCAGGAACGGCTCGACGACCTCGTTCCGATCGAGCCGGCGCGCATGGAGGATCGCCAGATCATCGAGTGGGACAAGGACGACATCGATGCGCTGAAATTCATGAAAGTCGATGTGCTGGGCCTCGGAATGCTCGGCTGCATGAACCGCGCCTTCCATTTGCTCGAGACCCACAAGGGCATCCGGGTAGGAATGGCAGACCTGCAGGATGACGACCCGGACGTCTACGCAATGATCCAGAAAGCCGACACGCTGGGCGTGTTCCAGATCGAGAGCCGCGCGCAGATGTCGATGTTGCCGCGCATCAAGCCCGACAAGTTCTACGACCTCGTCATCGAAGTCGCGATCGTGCGGCCCGGTCCGATCCAGGGCGACATGGTCCATCCCTACCTGCGTCGCCGGGAAGGCAAGGAGACCCCCGAGTATCCGAAGGCCGAACTGCGCGCGGTGCTGGAAAAGACACTCGGCGTGCCGCTGTTCCAGGAGCAGGCAATGAAGGTCGCGATCGTCGGCGCCGGCTTTACGCCGGTCGAAGCCGACCAGCTGCGCCGCGCGATGGCGACCTTCAAGCTGACCGGCGGGGTCAGCCACTTCTACGACAAGCTGGTGGGCGGCATGGTCGCGCGCGGCTACCCCAAGGACTTTGCCGAGCGTACCTTCAAGCAGATCGAGGGCTTCGGATCCTACGGTTTTCCAGAAAGCCATGCGGCCTCTTTCGCCAAGATCGCCTATGCCAGCTGCTGGATGAAGCATCATCATCCCGACGTGTTCTGTGCCGCCCTGCTCAACGCCCAGCCGATGGGCTTCTATGCGCCCGCGCAGATCGTGCGCGATGCGAGGGCGCACGGCGTCGAGGTACGCCCTGTTTCGATCAACCACAGTCACTGGGACTGTTCGCTCGAACCCGGCCGCGGCAAGTACCTCGCAGTCCGACTGGGTTTTCGCCAAGTGCGCGGCCTCGCCAACGTCCATGGCGCCGCGATCGTCGCCGCACGCGGCCCTGCCCCGTTCGGAACCATCGAGGAGGTATGGCGCCGCGCCGGGGTCCCGCGCGTGGCGATCGAGCGGCTTGCCGAGGCCGATGCCTTTTCCAGCATCGCGCAAGATCGCCGGCAGGGCCTTTGGAAGGTGAAAGGTCTAGTAGACGCGCCGCTCCCACTCTTTGCGGCGGCCGACGAGCGCGAAGCGCGTTTCAGGCCGGAGAGCGCGGAGCAGGACGTGACATTGCGGATGATGAGCGAGGGCCGCGAAGTAGTGGAGGATTATCGCTCGCTCCAGATGTCGCTTCGCGGCCACCCGCTCCAGTTCCTGCGCTCGCAGCTCGATGCCATGCGCATCGTGCGCTGCGCCGATCTCGGCGCGATCCGCGATGGTCGCAACGTCGAGGTTGCCGGGGTAATCCTCGTGCGCCAGCGGCCCGGATCGGCCAAGGGCGTGCTGTTCGTGACGATCGAGGACGAGACCGGCATCGCCAACGGCATCCTGTGGCCGAACAAGTTCGAGATCTACCGCCGGCAGATCATGTCCGCCTCGATGATCGCAATGCGCGGCCGCCTGCAAAAGGAGGGCGAGATCATCCACGTGATTTGCGACCGCATCATCAACCACGACGACATGCTCCGCTCGATTGCCCACAGCGACTTCTCCGTGACGCCAGGACGCGGTGACGGCGCCAGTAACGGCGGCGGTCCCGATCCACGCGATCCGTCCTGGCCTCGCGGCAGGACGCTGGGCTCGCCAGGCTACGGGCCGGGCAAGAATCCGGATGATCTCGTGCCGATCCGCAGTCACGATTTTCACTGATCGACCTTTCGCGTTTCGCCCGGGCAGATCCGGCGCGTCATTTTCTCGGCCCTGCCCTGCGCACGCTTTCCCCGGCAGCGCCCCGCGACTATCAGTCGGGCGATGACGTTTTTCGCTTCCAACGCCTTGTCCGAAGCTGCCCGCGCTCTCGAAGCCCATCCGGACTTTCGGGTGCTTCGGCGCCTGCTTCCAGTGAACCGGCTATATGCAGGACCGGCGCACGGGAAGACACGCATTGGTCTCGCCCTCGACGTCGAAACGACAGGTCTCGACCGGGAAACCGACACGATCATCGAACTTGCCGTCCAGCGCTTTCGCTTCGATGAGCTCGGCCGGATTGTGCAGGTCGGCACACCCCGGCTCTGGCGCGAGGATCCGCAGCAGCCACTTGACCCCAGGATCACCCGTCTCACCGGCCTGTCCGACGAGGCCCTCGCGGGTCAGGCGATCGACGAGGCGGAAGCTACCGACATTCTGGCATCTGCCGACCTCATCGTCGCACACAACGCCGCCTTCGACCGGCCTTTCGTCGATCGGCGGCTTCCGACAATCGCGGGGCGCCCCTGGGCCTGTTCGATGGCGGAGATCGACTGGCTGGAACTTGGCTTCGACGGGAAGGCCCTGGGATACCTGGTTTCGCAGTGCGGATGGTTCTTCGAGGGGCACCGCGCCGAGAACGACGTCCTCGCGCTGATCTACCTCCTTGGCCACACCGCGCCTGATGGTGAAACCATCATGGCCAAGCTTCTGGCCCAGTCGCAGCGGCCGAGCTTTCGCGTGAACGCAGTGGATGCTCCATTCGAGGGCAAGGACGCCCTCAAGGCACGCGGCTATCGCTGGGACCCGGCGATGCGCTTCTGGTGGAAGACCATTCCCGAGGAAGACATGGACGCCGAGCGATCGTGGCTACTGGCGGACATCTATACCGGTCACGGCGAGCCGGCATTCCATCCCCAATCTGCTTGCGAACGATATCGATAAGGGCAGCGTGACCGAACCATTGGCGAATGGGGTTTCATGACTCGCCTACTGCTCTATGAAACGCTCATGCGCAAACTGATCCTGCTCACCCTTTCGCTCGCCCTCGCCACGCCTGCCCATGCCTGGGGGCCGATCGGGCACCGCATCACAGGTGCCATCGCCGACGAGAACCTGAGCGGCCTCGCCCGCGCGAATGTCCGGCTGCTGCTCGGCACCGAAGACCTTGCCGAGGCAGCGACCTGGCCTGACGACATGAAATCCAATCCCGACACCTTCTGGCAGAAGCAGGCCAGCCCCTGGCACTACGTCACCGTGAAGGGTGACGAATACAGGGCATCCGATGCCCCGGCAGAAGGCGACGCGATGACGGCGCTTGCACGCTTCACCGCCACGCTGCGAGATCCGAGGGCACCGCTTGAAGACAAGCGCCTTGCGCTGCGCTTCATTGTCCACATCATCGGCGATCTGCACCAGCCGCTTCACGATGGAGCCGGCAATGATCGCGGCGGCAATGCGGTTTCGGTCACCTGGTTCGGCAAGCCGACCAACCTGCACTCGGTCTGGGATTCCGGATTGATCGAGCAGCGCTCGCTTTCCTACTCCGAATACACGGCCTGGCTGTCGCGCTCGATCAAGCCCGAGGACGTGATTGCCTGGAACGAGCGCGATCCCGCCGTATGGATCCGTGAGAGCATCGCCCTGCGCAAGACGATCTATCCGACCGACCCGGCATTGTCCTGGGACTATGCGTACCAGCACCAGGCTGAGGTCGATGAACGCCTCAAGCGCGGCGGCGTGCGTATAGCGGCTTACCTGAACTGGGTGTTCGAGGCGGCACAGCCTGCGACGAGTGCTGCCAAGCGTTGAGACTACTGGCTGCCCGGCCGATCAGATCATCTCGAGAGGCTGGCGCCTGATTGGCGCCGGGAAGTGGCGCTCGAGTACGGCAATCGCGTCTTCGGTGAGTTCTAGGTCCATGGCGGCGCGGTTGTCGCGCACATGCGCGAGCGACGCTGCCTTGGGTATCGCGAGGACTCCGGGACGGCGCAGCAACCATGCCAGCGCAACCTGTGCCGCGGAAACGCCGTGCTCCGACGCGATCCGCCCCAGCACCTTGTGTCCCAGCAGACGCCCCTGCTCGACCGGGCTGTAAGCCATGACCGGGATTGAACGCCGGCCAAGCCACGGGATCAAATCGAACTCCGGTCCACGCCGGGCAAGATTATAGAGAATCTGGTCGGTCATGCAGGCAGGGCCTCCGACCTGCTCCAGTTCGACCATGTCGTCGGTGTCGAGGTTGCTCACGCCCCAGCGCGCAATCAGTCCCGACGCGACAAGTGCTTCCATGGCCTCGACCGTCTCCGCCAACGGCACGCTCCCACGCCAATGAAGCAGGTAAAGGTCCAGATGGTCCGTACGCAACCGTTGGCAGCTCGCTTCACAGGCATGCCGCAGGCGTGCCCGCGATGCATTCTGCGGATAGGCCTTGCTCACCAGGAACACTTCGTCCCGGCGACCCGCGATGGCTTCGCCGACCAGACGTTCGGCTTCACCATCCGCATACATCTCGGCCGTGTCGATCAGCCTCAGGCCAAGATCGAGGCCCGCTTGCAAAGCAGCGATCTCCTGCTGCCGCTGACCTGCTTGTTCGCCCATCATCCACGTACCCTGGCCAAGGACAGGGACCCTTGTTCCGTCAGCAAGTGAAACTGTCTTCATGGCATTATGAATCCCCAAGGACGGCGCCGGTTCGCGAGCACGCCATGATGATTAACCCGCCTGCCGCAAGCTGGCCTGCAGTCCGAGTAAGGCCGGCTTGCGTAACGCCCTCGCGGGCTGGCATCTGCCCTTGCCACCTACCTGAAGGCTGGCAGTTGCAACGAGACGATCGACGGCTATTCTCCATTGTGAGAGGATTCATCCCATCTGCAACCTGTATCGCCTGACCACACCGACGAGTGCCATCGCCGGAATGTTCAGTGCGCAGGTCGGACCAGCCCCGAACCTCTCCGATGAGATTTACCCTGGCTACCCCGGCCTCGTCGTCGCGGCCGGACAGGTTCAGGCGATGGCCTGGGGTTTTCCTCTAGCCCAGAAAAGCGCGCGCACCGGTCTTCCGATTAAACCGCAAACCGTCAACAATGCCCGCGAGGACAACCTGGCCACGCCGTTCTGGCGCGACAGTTTCATACACCGGCGGTGCCTGATCCCGGTCAGCGCCTGGGCGGAGGCGCAAGGCGAAAAGGGCCGCATGACGCGAACCTGGTACGCGGTGCCCGGCGATGAACCCTTTGCGGTGGCTGGCATCTGGCGACCCACGAGCGAATGGGGCAACGCCTATTCGATGGTAATGGTCTACAGCTGCGAATTCATGGCCGAGGTCCACGACCGGATGCCGGCTATCCTTCGGCAGAAAGACTGGAACACTTGGCTGCTCGGCACGCCTGAAGATGCATTCTCACTGTGCCGGGCGTGGGACGGCGAATTGACGATGGACACTACGAAAGAACCGTGGGCGAAGCGCCGACAGCACGCCTCTGCCTCGCCTACTCTATTGTGAGCTACCCGCTGATCCTCATGGCACTTGCCACGACGCTTCCGACACGAGCCTGATCAGGGGATGTATCGGCACCAGTATCGCTTTCAGCACGCGGGGCGAGTGATGGAAACTTATTGGGCCCAGCAACACGGACGCTGCACAGGGCGGCCTTGATGCCCAGCCAAGTTGACGCAGATTCTGCCTAGCGAACATAATAGAGCCGCAGCGGCGCTCTGGACGGCGCGGTCCCGGCATTGAACATCGCGCCGGGCTGCAAATCCGCCCGTCTGCATAGCGCCCATCCAAGCCGTCCGACCGAGATTTTGCCGTGCTTGGAAGCGGTCATTCAAATTACTACCGGTTCTGGGACAAGCCCGCCATTCGCGAAGCATTCGACAAACGTTGGCCCCGGTCTGCAGCCGTCATTCCACGCGAACGCTGGCGTTGCGACCATGCATGCTGGACTGTTGACCTGGGCCACTCCCAAGCTGAAGATCATTGAAGGTGTTAGTGCGGTTGCGTCCCATAAACGACGGTAAGTAAAATGAGAATCTCGCTTCCGGTCCCGACGCACGTAGGACGATACCCCTGAGCAATCCGTGTTGCTGCCGCACATCCACTTCGCTAACTGTTGCGCATGAGTAACACAGTTGCTGTGCTAAAACGGATAGCTCCAAGCGTCATTATTGCGGTTCTGGCTTGTGCGTCGATGGCAGAAGCCAGAACCAATGCGTTGTTGCCGGATATGACCACAACCCTCCGCGAACAGCGCGTGGAGAGCGCGTCGGTCGCACTGATCCGCCACGGGCGAATCGTCTCGACGGACGCGTGGGGCATGGCTGGCCCAAGCCGAGCGGCGACCATCGCCACACCATACAACCTTGCATCGCTGACGAAGCCGCTGACGGCAGAAGTCATCTTGCGTTTGGCATCGGTCGGCAAGCTGTCGGTCGATGAGCCGATAGATCGCTACTGGAGCGACCCCGATCTGTCGTCCGATTCCCGGCGGACGAGGCTGACGGTCCGCATGGCGTTGAGCCATCGCACCGGGTTGCCGAACTGGCGCGATGCGAAGGGGCTGGCGTTCGATCATGATCCCGGCACAACCACGGGCTATTCGGGCGAAGGGTATCAGTATGCGGCGCGCTACGCAGAGCGTCGCACCGGGCAGTCGTTCGAGGCGCTTGCAGAGCGGTGGCTGTTCGCCCCGGCCCATATGCGCGCATCCGGCTATGTATCCGCTCAACGAGCGACCCAACCACTCGCAGTGCCCTATGACGAAACGGGCAAGCTGCTGCACGTCGAGCCGGTAACGCGCTTCAATGCTGCCGATCTGGCCCATGCAACGGCGCGCGATTATGCGCGCTTCCTAATCGAGGTCCGCAATGATCGGGGCATTACCGCTTCCATCGCGGCAGAGCGCAACCGATCGCAGGCCGACCTGACGCCCGACATATGCGCCGGAGCGAAGGCAACCACCTGTCCACCTTGGACCGGTTTCGGGCTGGGCTGGCAGCTTCTCGGCTTTCCTGGCGAGACGACCATGCTCCACACCGGCAAGGATGCCGGGGCTTTCACCTTCGCCGCGATCAATCGCGCGAGCGGTGACGGGATCGTCATCCTGACCAACAGTGACAACGGATGGCGGGTCATCCTGCCCATTCTCGAACGCACCGGCAGCGATCCGAGACTGATAGCCTTCCTCCGCGGCCAGATGAACTGACAGGAGCATGAGCATGATGACCGCCATCGCCGTTGCCACAGCGCTGCTCGCGGCGCCCGTGCCGCCTCCGGCCGATCAGTTAACGACGGAGATCGGCGCCCTCGATGCCAGGGTATTCGACGCCTACAACCGCTGCGACCTGCCGACCTTCTCCGGATACTTCGACCCCAAGGTCGCCTTCTATCACGACACCGGCGGTGCGACGTTCGAGCGTGACGCGATGGTAGATGGTGTGCGCAAATACATTTGCGGAAAGGTGAAGCGCGAGCTGATCCCAGCCACGTTTCGCGTCTACCCGATCAAGGATTATGGCGCGATTGAGGAAGGCGAACACCGCTTCTGTGAACTCGCTACAGGACGATGCGAGGGTATCGCCAAGTTCGTGATGGTCTGGGCGAAACAGGACGGCATCTGGCGGATCACCAGCGTCCTCCGCTACGGCCATCGCGCCGCGACGCCCGCCGAGCAGCAGGGCGCTGCTGAAAAATAGCTTACAGTCCACTTCCCCATTGGGAACATCCAATGGGACAGCTTGATCGCAGCACGCGCCATATTAGAGCGGTTTCCGTTCATTCCGGTTCGTATCCGCAAGAACTGAAGTAATTGGCGCACTCGGCCGGCTTGAAGATATCGACGAGCCTGCCGATGAGGTCCCACAGGCCAGAGACGGTCCGCTCGCCGGCTTTTCGCAGCATGGCTTTGAGGCGGGAGAACGCTTTCTCGATCGGATTGAAGTCTGGGCTGTAGGGCGGAAGGAAGCGCAGGGTCGCGCCAGCGGTCTCGATGAGCACCTGCACCGACGCGCGCTTGTGGCTCGACAGATTGTCCATGATGACGACGTCTCCGGGCCGCAGTTCCGGGACGAGGATCTGGGCTGCATAGGCTTCGAACCAGTCGCCGTTGATTGGTCCATCGAGCACCATGGGCGCGACCATGCCGGTCATTCGAGATCGAGTGGAACGAGGCTGGACCCAACGAGAGACGGTTCATCAGCACTGACAGGGCATGACCAGCGTGAACACCGTTTCGCTCTCGTCCGAAGTGACGTCGAGCCGGCCATCGTGCGCTTTGGCGATCTCGGCCGCGATGAACAGCCCCAGCCCAAGACCTTCCTTCGTTCCGGGGCCCGATGTCGCAACGAACGGGCGGAACAGGTCCGGCAACAGTTCCGGTGCGATCGCGGTGCCCTTGTTGGCGACGCGCAGCATGAACTGACCGTCATTGCTGTGAGCCGCTATTCTCACTGGTTCGTTTCGCGCGCCGTGCTTCAAGGCGTTGCCCGCGAGGTTGGAAAGCAGCTGCGTGATACGCTCCACGTCGCAGGTCACCGGCTCCTCCAGACGGATATCCAGCTCCACCGGATGTTCCGGATGGACGATCTGCAGCTCCGCGACCACCTGCCGCAGCGGCACGTCAAGCGCGGCACTTGGCTGCATATTCAGGGCCAGTCCGCTTCCCATACGGCCGCGGGCGAAGTCCAGCACGTCATCGACAAGGAGACGCGCGCGCCTCACACTCTGCATCATCTGCTCGATGATGAAGGGCCCCCGAGCGGGGAGCGCCATCTTCCCAAGCAGCTGGGTCCCGGCTTCAATCGCTGCGATGGGATTGCGCAGGTCGTGTCCAAGAATGGCAATGAACCGCTCGCGAATCTCCGCAGCGGAATCGGCATCGGCGAGCTGCGTCTCCTTCCTCCCAAGTTCCTGTTGCAGGTCGAGCTGGAGAGCGATGAGCTGCGCAAAGTTCTCGAAGGTCGCGACGATACCCGGCTCCGACAGCTTCGCCGGCAGCGGGTCGAGCGCGCACAGTGTCCCGAAGAATGTCCCGTCGCGCCTGACGATCGGGATCGAGATGTAGCTCTCGAAACCGTATTGGCGCGGGGTGTGGTGGTCCCGGAAAACGGCATCCTGAGAAACTTCGTCGATGATGACGCCCATGCGGCTTTCGCGGATCTCGTTACAGATGGTACTTTCAAGTTCGAGTGTCCCGCCGGGTAGAAGACCGAATGCTATCTCGTCACGAACAGCGCATGCGGTCCACGTCGTTTCCGTAACCCGGGCGACAGCTGCAAAACGCAGCCCCGTAATGCGGCAGGCTATTTCCAGTATTGAAGGAACAGCATCGATCCGGGCTACGGCATCGATATCCTGCGCAATCGACTCCATTTTTCCTCCTGACAGATTGCGAGCGGGGATCGTCGGCTCATGGGTGGCTCCTTCCATGCGGAACTGCAAGCGGGACATGTGCTGCGGCCTATCCGCGCTCGGGTTGGGATCGATCCTCGATCAGTGTCCGGATGCGGGTCGCCAATGCCTCCATCGCAAACGGCTTGGTCATGACATGCATTCCGGTATCCAGATCCTCTCCTCCCACCGCTGCGTTCTGGGCATAACCGGTAATGAACAACACCTTCAGGTCTGGCCGACCCACGCGGGCGGCATCCGCCATCTGACGGCCGTTCATGCCCCCTGGCAAACCCACATCGGACACCAGCAGGTCGATCCGCGCGTCCGACTGTAAGATCTGGAGGCCCGAGGCGCCATCAGCCGCCTCGATCGCTCTATAGCCCAATTCCTCAAGCACGTCGGTGACCAGCATCCGGATCGAAGGCTCGTCGTCGACGACAAGAACGGTCTCACCGATTTCGGCACGCGGGGCAGTGTTAAGTTGTGCCTCTTCGTTTTCAGCCTCCGCAGCGCCGCGATGGCGGGGGAGGAAGATACACACCCGTGTCCCTTCACGCTCCTTCGACTGAATGTGAACCGCACCTCCCGATTGCCGGGCGAACCCGTAGATCATGGATAGGCCAAGTCCGGTGCCTACACCCAGCGGTTTGGTGGTGAAGAAGGGATCGAACGCTTTCGAAACCACGTCCGCCGGCATTCCCGTGCCTGTGTCGGACACACATATTGAAAGATAGGAGCCAGCGTCCAATTCGTATCGCCGGGCCAGTCTTGCGTCCAGTGTCGCATTGCTGGCTTCGATGACGAGTGTGCCGCCTTCCGGCATGGCGTCACGCGCATTGATGCTGAGGTTGAGCAGGGCATTCTCAAGCTGGTTGGAATCGACGAGTGTCGTCCAAAGGTCAGCCTCGCTGACGAACCTGGTTTCAACCGCTGGTCCCGCCGTCCGGCGGATCAAATCCAACATGCCTTCGACAAGCGCCCTAGGTGACGTTGGCTTGGGATCGAGGGTCTGGCGGCGCGAAAACGCCAGAAGGCGATGGGTCAGCGCTGCCGCGCGTTTTGCTGCGCCCTGGGCTGCCGCACTGTACTTTTCAACGTCGCCCATGCGGCCCTGCTTGAGGCGCATCGCGATCATCTCGAGGCTTCCCGTGATGCCGGTGAGCAGGTTGTTGAAGTCGTGCGCCAGGCCGCCGGTAAGCTGCCCGACGGCCTCTATTTTCTGGCTTTGACGAAGCTGTTCTTCGGCTGCGGCCAAAGCCTCGGCCTTTTCTTTTTCCGATGTCGTATCGCGGCCGACAGCCACGATGAGGCCGTCGGCTGGGCCGGCAGTCCAGCTGATATGCCGATAGTCTCCGCTACTGGTGCGATATCGATTCTCGAAGCGGGTCAGGCTTCGTCCGGCACCAATGTCAGCCGCGCCTTCGATCGTATGGGTCAGGTCATCGGGATGGATAAGGTCGAACAGGCTCGTACCGATCAGGGCATCGTCGCTCCATCCCAGCACGCGCTCCCAGGCGGGATTCACAGCATTGATCGTGCCCTCAAGCGTTGCGATCAGCATGAGATCGGCTGACATCGCCCAGAGCCTGTTGCGGTCGGCCGTGCGCGCCTCGACCTCGGATTCCAGACGCGCGTTCAGTGCACGCAGCTCGATTTCCGCGCGGCGCCGCTCGCTGGCCTGGCGCAAGCGGTCGGCGGCTTCACGCACGAAAGCGACTTCGTCACCCCGCCATTCTCGCGGATCCCGGTCATTGACGTAGAGGATAGCGGCGATCTGCCCGTGTTCCATCACGGGATGGTTGACGAGCGAGCCGACCGAGACCGCGGCCAGCGGGTCTGGATTACCGGAAGTGCGGAGATCCTTGCGGATGTCATCAATGACCACGGTGGAGCCCGCCCGCAAGTCATCGGCATAAAGACCGTAATCGTCGATCGAGTACGTGCCTGCCAAAGTGGGGCATTCCGGAGCGGTCCAATCCCCCGGGACCGTGAAGGTTTCCCTATCTTCGGCGACGGCTCCGAAGCCGACCCGGTCGGCACCGAGCGCCTCGCCGATCCTCGCGCATACCGAAACCTGCATCGCGATCAGGTCGTCCACCTCGCGCAGGTGATCGCCGATATCGGCAAGCGCGTAGCGGAAGCGGTCGGCCCGCTGCCGCTCGCGCTGATCGCGCGCCACCGCGCCGTAGCTGGTGATCGCCCCGCTCGCGTCGCGCAGAGGGAAAATATTCGCGAATATGGGAATGGCTTCGCCGGTCTGGAAATGGCGAAAAGCGAGGTCTCCCTCCCAGCTGCCCGCACTCCGAATCGCGGGCACCGCGACGGACTCGAATGCCTTGCGTACTGCCGGCGTGAAGTACTCCGCAATCCTAGTTGCTTTGACCGCAGCCGGGTCGAATAGACCGACCATGGCCATTCCGGCGGGATTGATCTGTGAGACTGATCCGTCAAGAGCCGCCTCTCCGATGAAATCTGCCGACTGTTCGACAAGCGTGACAAGGCGCCTTGCCGCAGCATCGATCTGCTCGGTTTCGGTGACATCGCGCGAGACCGAGAGGATTCGTGCGGTCGTCCCGTCTTTCCCGAGAATTGGCGTGACCTGCACGTCCCACGACTTGGCCGTGCCTTTCATGGTCGCGGCCTCACCGCGAAAACGCGCCGGTTTTCCAGCGCGTGCGCTTTCAAGCGCTGCTACCGCATGGATGTTGCCTTCGCGCTCCCAGAACTGCGGCCAGGGACATCCTTTGATAGCATTGAAATCGCTAACCTCCATCACCTTCAGGCCGCCCTCGTTCATGAAGGCGAGGTTGCCGTCGAGGTCGAGAACCTTGATGCAGTCCGCCGAGGACGCCAGGACACTGCGCAGGAATTCCGCGTCAGCAAGGTGAGCTGCCGCTGCGTCTTGCTGCTCCGTGCGATCGCGCAGGATCTTTATGAAACCCAAGTGCGCGCCGTCATCGTCAGTCAATGGCATCATCTCGCCGCTGGCCCAGAAGCGGCTGCCGTCCTTGCGCATGTGCCAGCGTTCGTCAGCGGCCCGACCGTCAGCCAGCGCAAGCTTCATCTCGATCGCGGGGCGATCCGCTGCTCGATCCTCCGGTGTGAAAAACCGGTCCAGCGTCTGCCCGCAGATCTCGTGCGCCGACCACCCCAGCACTTTCTCGGCGCCCGTGTTCCAATCGGTGATCACGCCATCGGTGTCGGTCGCGATGATCGCGAAGTCGACGGCGCTTTCAATTATGTCACGGTAGCGTCGTTCGCGATTTCTGTCGGACACGGATTTTCCTCATGCCCGCCGAGACTTCGGGCCTGCATGCTGTCATCGATCGGCTAATACGCCAGACGCCTCAGTTCCCAGAACGCATCAAACCAACCTTGGTTCGTGAGAGCGAGCAAGGCACCGAGGATCGGTGATTTTTTATTCCACCGCTCAAAACGGTACCTTGATACGGGGTCGCGGGCGCGCAAAGACCTCGCATATTGCGCAGAGAGAGAGAGAGAGAGAGAGAGAGATCAGGGATTCTTCGTCATGCCATGCCGCCCTGCCGAGCATCGCGCAGGATGCGTGAGAGCTCGTCGACCGAATAGGGCTTGTGCAGCAGCGCGAAACCATGCCGGGTGTCGCCGGCCAGAACGTGGCTGTATCCGCTTGTCAGGACGACCTTCAGGCCGGGCCAGCGGGAGCGGATCTGCTTGCCGAGTTCGACCCCGTCCATTCCCGGCATGACAACGTCGGAAAAGACGATGTCGATTTCGCCATGGTCGCGCTCGAGTATCGCGATCGCGTCGCGGGCATTGGCAGCGCGGCGCGTGCTGAAGCCAAGATCGCTCAGGAGCTGGACCGCGAATTCTCCGACCTGGTCGTTATCCTCCACGACGAGGATACCGGCTTCGCTCGCCGCGACTTCGTCGGGGGCCGAAACGGCTATAGCCGCATTCGGCGCCGTGGCGCGCGGCAGGTAGAGGCTGAACGTCGTACCTTCACCGAGGCGACTGTCCACATCGATCTCGCCGCCGGACTGCTTGGTGAAACCATAGACCTGGCTGAGACCAAGCCCGGTGCCCTTGCCGACTTCCTTCGTTGTGAAGAACGGCTCGAAGATATGATCGAGTTGCTCTGGCGGCATACCGGTGCCGCTGTCCGCAACCGATACCTTCACGAAATCGCCCTTGGCAGCGGCATGCCCGCGCCGTGCGGGCACCGAACCCGCCGCCTCGATGGCTATGGTGATGCACCCTTCGCCGTTCATGGCATCGCGGGCATTCACCGCCATGTTGACGAGCGCGGTTTCGAACTGGCTGGCATCGACTTCCACGAAACAGGAACCGCAGATCGGATCGACGACGAGGTCCACCCGCGATCCCACCACGGTGCGCAGCATGTCCGCAACACTGCCCACTTTCGCGGCCGCGTTGAAGACTTCGGGCTTCAGCGCCTGCCGCCGGGCAAAGGCCAGAAGCTGGCTGGTGAGCTTCGCGGCGCGATCCGCCGTTTCCGCTATCGCGTCGATGTATTTCTTCTGCTTGTCGCGAGGCAGTTCGCGGCGGGCGAGAAGTTCCGCGGATGAACGGATGATGGTCAGCAGGTTGTTGAAATCGTGCGCCACACCGCCGGTCAGTTGTCCGATCGCCTCCATCTTCTGCAACTGTCGGACCTGATCCTCCGAGGCCATCAGTTCGCGGGACCGTTCCTCCACCCGCATTTCCAGGGTCTCGTTGAGATGGCGCAGCGCCTCCTCGGCGATTGTGCGCTCCAGAATGTCGGCCGCCTGACGGGCTACGATGTCGAGCATGCGCAGGTCGCGCTCCGAAGGCTCGTGCGGCTTGCTCCAGTGGGTGGAGATCATTCCCAGCAGCTTGCCGCTGCGCGACAGCAGAGGGGTGGTCTGCGCCGACCGGATGCCGGCATCGCGGAATGCCTGGAGATCGGGCGTCCCGCTGATGTCGTCCCACTCCTCGAAGTCGGGCACGATCGCGCGCTGGCCGAATTTCAGCGCCAGGGTGCAGCTGCTGTAGGCGGCGGGGTTCACCCACTGCCAGAAACCGACCGCCTCGGGCGGAAGGCCGCGCTGCGCCAGAAGCTGCAGTTCCCCGCCATGGCCCGAAGCGTCATCGCTCGGGCACAGCAATTGCATCGTTCCGAACTGCGACCCCGTGATGGTAACGGCGGCATCGACGATCTTGCCATAGAGCTCGAAGCGATCCTGCTCGTTGATGAGCGCGACGCTGATCTGGTGCAGCAGGTCTATGTCAGAGAGCCCATCAGGCGCGTCCTGAATGAACGGGCCGATCGGCGACACGAGCGGGCCGTGATGCGCGTTGCTCATTAGTCTGGTCCCCCGCGTGCGCGAAACCAATGGACGCATCGCAGCCGGGTAACTGCCGATCAGCGGAAACGTTCCGGCATGCCGGTGCACGGCAGGGCGATGCTGCGTGGATCGGAAGATCGGTGGAACATCGCCGCGACACGGCGCGTTGGAAAAGGCCGATCAGCTGAGCAGACAACTGCCGACGCAAGTTCCTCCCGAGCCCGGAGCACAAGCAAGACATGTCCATCCCTTCGGTTCCTGACCGCTCCGCGCATACCGTGAACACCATCGTCGATCTGGAGCAAGGCGCCGCCGCAGGCGCTGTCGCAGGCTTCGCGGCAGCAGCGGTTATGAACGGATTCCAGTCGCTGGTCACCCCGCTGTTCCGCCCGCAAAGCGGAGACGGTCCGCCTGCCACCGAGCAGGCCGCCGATCATGTCGCCCTGGTCATGACCGGCCGGGGACTGGCAGAGGACGACAGGCGCACGGCAGGCACGGCAGTGCATTACCTGGTGGGCACGGCGACCGGCGCACTGTACGGCGCCTGGGCAGAAAGGCGCCCCGGCGTGACGCGCTGGCAAGGGCTGGGTTTCGGGCTCGTCTGCGCAACCCTGATAGACCAGATCGCCGTACCCCTCGCCGGGCTCGCCAGGCCGCCCTGGCGCTACACGCTGCGCACGCACCTTTATGGCTACGCGTCGCATCTGGTCTTCGGGCTGGTCACAGAACAGGTGCGCAAGCTGCTGCGCGATCGGATCGCCAGCCGTCGTCCTGCCGCCACCGCCGGGCAGGCCATCGGCCGGCAGACGTCGGACGACCAGGCCATGGCCATCGACGATGTCTGCGTGCCGCTGCTGCTGGGTCTAGCCGGCGGCCAGCGGACTTTCACGCCGCCCGCCGCGATCACCATCGCCGCCGCCAGCAGCGGTCTTGGGCTTGAGGGGACGCCGCTGGCACTGCTCAACTCGCGGTGGACCGGCCTCCTGTTCGGCGCCGCCGCGGCCGGCGAATACGTCATGGACAAGCAGCCGGGCATTCCCGCCCGGATCGCCCCTGCCGGACTTGCGGGCCGGGCTGTCGGAGGCGCGCTGTCCGGTGCCGCCGCCGCGCAGCCGGGCAAGGCCTGGCTGGCCGCAGGCGTGGGTGCGGCGGGTGCGATCGCCGGTGCCTACGTCAGTTACCGCGTGCGCATGACGCTTGCCCGCGCGCTTGGCCGCGACCGCCCGGTGGCCTTCGCCGAAGACGCGCTGGCTTTGGTCGGCACCGCGCTGGTGGCCACATATGCCTCGGCCCGACAGAAGCAGCGGGAGCAGGCGGATACGCTCGTGCGGCACGGCGGAACGGCGGCGGCATGATGGGCAGACGCCGCATCGGCGAGCGATCCGAAGGCCAACTTGCCCTTGAAGACTACGGCGCCATCGGCGAAGGCCGATCGATTGCGCTGTCCGGCGCCGACGGGTCGGTCGACTGGTGGTGCGCACCTAACATGGACTCGCCGCCGCTGTTCGACCGCCTGCTCGATCCGGTGAATGGCGGATGCTTCGCGATGACGCCCGACGCGCCATTTACCGTAGAGCGCTGCTACCGCAGCGACAGCAACGTGCTGGAGACCACGTTCACCACCGAGACCGGCCGCGCCCGTCTGGTGGAATCGATGAACAGCGGCAGCGCGGGCCGCCTGCCCTGGGCCGAGATGGCCCGCCGGCTCGAAGGGCTCGAAGGGCGGATGCGTTTTTGCGTGACCATGCGACCGGGGCGTCGCGGTGACACCGTGAACCCTTATCACTCGACCATCGGCGATCACACGGTGTTTCATGTCGAACGGGTGCTGGGACTATTCCTGCACAGCGGCGGCGTGGAGTGCCACTGGGCCGACGAGGGCGTCACCGGCGCGGTCGAAGTGAAGGCGGGCGGGCGCGAGGTACTGGCGCTCATCGCCGGGCAGGACGAGCCGCTGGTGGTCCCCTCGATCGCAGAGATCGACGCGCGTATCGAGACCTCGGATCAGGAGTGGCGGACCTGGGCAAGGACTATCACATGTCAGGGCGAACCGCGCGCGGCGTTCGTGCGCTCGGCGCTGGCGCTCAAGCTCCTTCTCTATTCGCCCTCAGGCGCCATCGCCGCCGCGCCGACGACCTCCTTGCCGGAACGGATCGGCGGCTCCAAGAACTACGACTATCGTTATGCCTGGGTGCGTGACGCCGGCTACACGATCAAGGCCTTCCTGGCCGCCGGGGCACAGGCGGAGGCCAAGGCGGCCTTCTCCTGGCTGCTGGACCGCCTTGCCAAAGTCGGCTTCAGGGTCTGTTACACGCTGGGCGGCGATCCGGTGCCTCCGGTCCGGGAATGGGCGATGCCGGGCTATCGCGGCTCGCGCCCGGTCGTAACCGGCAACCAGGCGAACGACCAGTCCCAGCACGGCGTCTACGGCGACATCTTCGAGACGGCGTCCTGCTTCGTGGGCAGCGGCAACATCCTCGACAGCGCGAGCGCCGAACTGCTGTCCCATCTTGCCGACGAATGCGCCGACCGCTGGCGCATGCCCGATGCCGGGATATGGGAACTGCCCGTGTACGAGCACTACACGATGTCCAAGATCAGCTGCTGGCAGGCGCTGGCCCGCGCGGTGGAGCTTGCCGATGGTGGGCAATTGCCCACCACCTGCCGTGAACGCTGGTGCCGCGAACGCGACCGTGTCGCCGCCTGGATCGAGGAGAATTGCTGGTCGCAGGACAAGCAGGCGTTCGTGATGCATCCCGGCACCGATCGGCTGGATGCCTCGATCGCCCTTGCGGTGCGGTTCGGTTTCGACGGCCGCGAACGCCTTGCGGCCACGCTGGATGCGATCGACCGCGAACTTGGCGCCGGGCCGTTCCATTACCGCTACAGCGGCATGGATCAGGAGGAAGGTTGCTTCCTGGCCTGCTCGTTCTGGATGGCGGAGGCGCGGGCGTCGCTGGGCGACTGGGCAGGTGCCCGCGCCCGGCTGACCGCGCTTGTCGACGCGCTGGACCGGGGGGTGGGCATCTACCCCGAAATGGTCGACCCGAAGACCGAAGAATTCCTCGGCAACCTGCCGCAGGGCCTTACCCATCTGGCCCATATCATGGCGCAATCGGTGCTGGCGGAGGAACCACGGCCGGACTGAGACGCTGCTTTTCCTGAACCCCATCAGGAGCATCTCATGACCGATCGCCTGTCGATGCAGGACCCCCGCGAGCAGTATCCCAAGCCGCCCTTCCCGTCCCAGCCCCAGCCCGTCCCCGGCCTTGCCCGCAGGATGGAGCCGGTCCCCGATCACGGGGAGACCAGCTACAAGGGCTCTGGCAAGCTGGCCGGCCGCAAGGCGCTCATCACCGGCGCCGATAGCGGCATCGGCCGTGCCGCCGCGATCGCTTATGCGCGCGAAGGCGCCGACGTCGCGATTTCCTATCTGCCGAGCGAGGCAGCGGATGCGGCGGAAGTCGTCAAGCTGATCGAAGCCGAAGGGCGCACCGCCGTCGATCTGCCCGGGGACGTCACCGACGAAGCATGGTGCCGCACGCTGGTCGATCAGGCGATAGCCGGGCTTGGCGGCCTCGACATTCTGGTGATCAACGCCGGCCACCAGCAGAGCCGCGAGGACATTTCGAAGGTCACGTCGAAAGACTTCGACGAGACCATGAAAACCAATCTCTACGCCCTTCACTGGATTGCCCAGGCGGCAGTCCCGCACCTGAGCGCGGGCGCCTCGGTCATCACCACGGCATCGGTACAGGCTTACGAGCCGTCGGCCATCCTGCTCGATTATGCGACGACCAAGGCCGGCATCGTCGCCTATACCAAAGCCTTGGCGAAACAGCTGATCGAGAAGGGCATCCGTGCGAACGTCGTTGCGCCGGGGCCGTTCTGGACGGCGCTGCAATCCTCGGGCGGACAGCCTGACGAGGCGGTGCAGAAGTTCGGAACCCAGAGCGCATTCGGGCGCCCGGGACAGCCGGTCGAGATCGCGCCGGTCTACGTGCTGCTCGCCGGCCAGGAAGGCAGCTACATTTCAGGCGAAGTCTACGGCGTGACCGGAGGTGCAGGCATCGCCTGATCGCCCCGGTGCGCAGTAACGAAAAAGGCCCCTGCGAACACCGCAGGGGCCTTTTTCTTGTTTTGAAGGTTCGCCTCAGCTGAAGGCGGGTTTCGCGGCCTTCACCGGCTCCGGAATATCGACCAGTTTCAGGCGCTGTTCCTGCTCATCGGGATCAATGCGGCGCTGGCGCTCCAGCGGCTCGATCTTGACCGCCCCGCCAAGCTTCAGGGCAGCGGCGATCGCCTCGATCACCAGCAGGTCGGCAAGCCCCTCCTCGCCATCGGGCTCTACGCTGCGGCCCTTCAGGATGCAGTCGGAAAAGTACTTCAGTTCGCCGCCGAACTGATCGGTCGCCTGGTAGACCTCGTGTTCGCGGCTGCCGGAATTCTTGCGGAACTGCTCGAGACCCTCCCCGTAGCCGAAAGCCGAATCCATGTGGATCGAGCCCTTGGTCCCGGAAATGGTCAGATTGTCGATCTGGTCGGTGAAGTAGCTGACGGTGAACTGCGCCAGTCGGTTGCCGGGCATCCTGAGGGTAACCGCGATCGTGTCGTCAAGTTTGCCAAGCCCCGCTTCCTCGTGGCGCACCGCGATCGCCGAGACGACTTCCAATGGCTCGGCGCCGAACAGGAAGCGGATCGCGTTGATCGGATAGGGCGCCATGTCGAAGAGCGGCCCTGCCTCGATACCGGAACGGCTGCGGTGGTTGGCGGGATCGACCATCTGCCCGAAGCAGGACGTGAACGCGACGAGTTCGCCCAGCTCGCCCGCCCTAATCCGGCGGACCGCATCGAGATTGGCGGGCTCGAAATGGAGGCGATAAGCGGTCATCAGCAGGGCATTGCCGCGCTCGGCCGCCGCGATCATCGCGCGGCACTTGTCGGCGCTGACCTCCAGCGGCTTTTCGCTCAGGACATGGATGCCCGCCTCGAGCGCCGGGATAGCGAATTCGGCATGGCGCCAGTTGGGCGTGCCGAGATAGACGGCGTCTATCTCGCCGGATGCCAGAAGCTGCGAAAATTCCTCGTATGAGTAGCGATGCTGCACGCCGTAACGTTCGCCCAGCGCGCCCAGCTTCTCGCGGTCCGAGGAGACGAGCGCGGTGATCTCGGAATTGCCGGTGTGCTTGACGCCCGGCATCAACGCTTCCTGCGAGATGTCGCCAAGGCCGACGATGGCGTAGCGGATTTTCCTGCCGCCAAATCCGAGTGCGGATGCAATGCTCATGGTGCCCTCCTCCTCAGATGGTCATGACCGAGCCGGAATCGACCCGCATGTTGCTGCCGTTGACGAAGCTGGCGCGCTCGGAGCACAAAAAGACGATCATGTCGGCGACCTCTTCGGGCTTGCCGCGCCGCTTGAGCACCATCCCGGGGCGCTCTTCGTCGAGGAAGCTGCGGATCGCCTCGTCGACGTCGACACCCTTTTCCTTTGCCCGCTTTTCCATCATCTTGTCGGTCATCGGCGTTTCGATGAATGCGGGCGAAACGGTGTTCACCAGAACGTTGTCGCAGCCGTAGGCCTTGGACAGGCCCTTCGCGAGATTGATGATACCGGCCTTTGACGCGCAATAGGCCAGCTCGTCGACATAAGGCTGCACGCCGTCTTCCGAGCCGATCAGCACCACCCGCCCCCACTTTGCCGCGCGCATCGCCGGAATGGCCTCCCGCGCCATGCGTACTGCGCCCATGAGATTGATGTTGAGCGTTTCGAGCCAGCCGTCGTCATCGACATCGATGAAATCGCCAGTCGCACCGGTCACACCGGCGGCATTGACGAGGATATCGGGATCACCGAGCGCGGTGCGCACCTTCGCGTAGAGTTCGGTAATGCTGTTCCGATCGGTGACATCGGCCTCCACGGCGATCACCTCGCCCAGCGGTTCGAGTTCGGCCAAGGTTTCCTGCAGATTGCCGCCAGGCTGGTCGCTGATCGCGACCCGAACGCCTTCGGCCAGCAGGCGCCGCGCCGTCTCCTTGCCGATGCCGCTGTCCGCGCCGGTGATCAGCGCAATGCGCCCTTCGATATCGAGCTTCATCGTATCGATCTTCCTCTTCGTCGGATGTCTGAGATGTTTGTGACTAAAGGGCTGTCGGCACGGCGAAGTTCCCTGGAACCGCATCGTCTGCCCACGACTTGCCTCACCATTCACCGCAAGCAAGGATGCAGGATGGACGCCGAAGCCCGTGACGTGCTGGACTATCTCGCGCGGCTCGCGCCTGCGGCCGAAGGGACGCCGGACGATGCACGCTGGCTGGAGAATTTCCGCTACCAGACGCGGCTCCTCGCGGGCCTCGACGCTCCGCCGATGGAACTTCATTCGGTATCGCATGTCGTCGTGCCCCGGACGTCAACGCCCGCGCTTGCGATCCGGCTGTATCGTCCGCACCCTGGTCGCTTGCCGCTGCTGCTGCACATGCACGGGGGCGGCGCCATCGCCGGGTCCGTCGATGGCCACGACGCCGCCTTGCGGATGCTGGCCAGCCGCACCGGCTGGCTGGTCGCCGCGCCGCTCTACCGGCGAGCGCCCGAGCACAGGTTCCCGGCGCAGCTCGAGGACGGCTGGCGCGCGCTCGGCCATTTGCGCGATCAGGCGGACACCTTGAACATCGATGCGTCCACCATCGTCATCTCGGGTGACAGCATCGGCGGGACGCTCGCGAACGCCCTGGCGATGCGCGGCCGCGATGCCGTCCGGGAGACCGGGAGCCCCGCCATCGCGGGGCAGATCCTGCTCTATCCCAATACCGATCTGAGGCGCGATGCCGACTATCCCTCACGCACGCGCGAGAACGGCCACATCATCGCGCTCGAGGATCTCGAACGGCAGATCGACCTGTACCTGTCACGCGAAAGCGATCGTCACGATCCGATTGTCTCGCCGGTCCTTGCCGATCCGGCGGGTCTGCCTTCAACTCTGCTGGTGACATGCGGGGCGGATCCCCTTTGCGACGAGGGCGACGCTTATGGCCACCTGCTGGCCAGCGCCGGGGTCCCGGTACGCCACGATCACTTCGCCGGCATGATCCACGCATTCATGCAAACGGGCGGCCACACACGTGCGACCGCCCGGCTCTTCGATTGCATTGCGAATTGGCTGCAGCGCTTCGCGCCTTCACCCTAAGTCTTCAGGCGGATGCCGGCATGTCCCATCTGGCTTCCACCTCCAGAGCTTCGACATCGCGCTGACAGGTAAGCAGTGCCTGCTCCTTGCCGTCCTCCCGGAAGAAGACAGCGAACGCGCCTTCATCGACATCGCCCTCGATCCGGCGATCCTTGGCCGAAGCGGCATGGCCGACATAGCGAAGGCTGGTATCGTAATGCCCGGACCAGAAGAACGGGGTGTCTCCGAACCCTTCCTCGACCTTGCCCAGCAGCCGCCGCGCAAGGTACTGGCCCTGCCTCTGCGCATGGACCCAATGCTCGACTCGGATCGGGTGGCCCAGTCGCGGATCGGGATAGGAGGCAATGTCACCGATCGCGAAGACGCCGTCAGCGGAAGTCGCAAGCGTGGCATCGACCCTGATCCCACCACCTTCCTCCTTGGTGGCGAGCGCGATCCCGGCAGCTTCGGCAAGTTCGACGCGCGGCTTCACGCCGGCACCGATGACCAAGAGGTCGGCATCGACCGTCGATCCATCGTCAAGGGTTAAGGCCTTGCCATCATAGCTTTCGATCGTTCTCCCAAGTCGGAACGCAACGCCCTTGTCTTCATGCAGGCCCCGAACGAAGCGCCCGACCTCCTCGCCGAGCACTCCGGCAAGCGGAACATCGTCCTTCGCAATGACGGTCACGGGAAGCTTGCGCTGGCGCAGCGACGCGGCGACTTCAAGGCCGATGAAACTGGCCCCCATGACCGCCACGCTCTTCGCCTTCTCCGCGGCCTCGATGAGAGCGTCGGCATCGGCAAGCGTACGAAGAACATGGACGGTGTCGCGATCGAAGCCGTCGATGGCAGGGACGATCGGCTCAGCCCCTGTCGCGAGGATGAGCGTCTCGTAGGGCACGCTCTGCCCATCGGCCGTGGACAGGGTCCTCGCCCAGGTGTCGATGGCCGTCACCTCAGTTCCGGTACGCACTTCCACCGAGGCAGCCCCCTGCCCGGCACCGGAAGGGAGCATGCATTCGTCACGCTCCTTCTTTCCGGCAAGATACTGCTTGGAGCAGAACGTGCGATCGTACGGGACGTCGGCATCGGCACTGAGGATCAGCACGCGGTCCCCCTGCCCGGCCCGCTCGAGAACGTCGGCGCAGGCATGACCTGCCGCTCCGCCACCCACGATGACGATGCGGCGCTGATCCGGCATAGCTTTCAGGCTCGCCTGCGTATTCGCATCGGCCCTGCCGGTGACGCGGATCACTCCGCCCTCTTCGGTCACCGCAAAACACGAAAGCGGCTCGATCGCAGGCGCGCCCACCGCCTCGCCGGTTTCCACCGAGAAGCGCGCGTGGTGCCATGGGCACCGAAGCTCTCCTGCCGCAATGATGCCCTGTTCCAGCCCGGCTCCCAGATGCGTGCATTCGCCCGAGAGAGCGCGCACCCTGTCGCCTTGCCGGACGAGGACGACGGGCTTGCCGTCGAACTCGCCCGCAAGGATCATGTCCGGCTTAAGGTCGCTGCTCGCGATGCCTGCGGCAAAATCCGGCTTGGTATCCGCCATGATGCTCAAGCCTCCAGGAAGGGGCGACCTTCATGGGCCACGAGCAGGTCGTGCATGTCGGCCGCATGCTCTTCCTCGTCCGCGAGAATGTGCTCGAGCATGATGCGCGTCGTCGGGTCGTTGTCGCCGAAGTAGCGGATCAGTTCCTGATAATGCTCGATGACGAGGCGCTCGGCGATCAGGTCCTGCTTGATCATCTCGATCAGATTTCCCGGCTCGCCGTATTCGGTGGCCGAACGGGTGGCGAGGTCCTTGGGATCGAAGTCGGGAACGCCGCCCAGCTGGTCGATGCGGTTGGCCGCCATCAGCGCGTGACCATGTTCGCTCTTGGCATGCTCCTCGAATTCCGCAGCGACGCTCTTGGACGTGATGCCGTCCGCGGCGATCGCGTGCATCTGGTAGCGCAGCGTGCAGACGATCTCGGTCGCGACCACTGTCTGCAGAAGTTCGATCGTCTTGTCGACGTCGCCCTGATAGCTGGGCATCACCGCGCCGTCCCCGAGCGACTTGCGCGCGCGTTCACGAAGGGTCTGGACGTCGGTGAGAAAGGCGCTTCGGTCCTGGGTCTGGGTCGCCATGGTGATCTCCTGTGATGGGGGGTTTCACTCTTAAGGCTGTCGGCGGTCCATGGGTTCCGCGCGAACGACTCGCAGAAACGGAAGGTGCCTGTTCGCCGACAGCAACAGACGCGAAACAGTTCCCGGCGTTTGCGCGGCGTTTTCCCGGGATTGCGACAAACCGGCGAACTCTTTGCGAACGCGCGACGTTACATCTCCCGACTGCAGCATGAGGGGCCAATGAACACAGCTGACACATCCATCTCCGACCAGCACGGAGCCGATGCGAAGACGCCGGCGCAGTACGGCGCCGCGGCATGGAAGGATATCGCGAGGCGTGTCTGGACAAACAGCGGCCGGCACAATCTCAATCTGCTTTCCGCGGCGGTCGCTTTCTATGCGTTCCTGTCATTCGTGCCACTGCTTGGTGCAGTCGTGATGACCTATGGGCTGATCGCGGATCCGGCCACGGTCGCCAAGCACATGGCGACGATCATCGACCTCGTTCCTGCCGACGCCGCCCACCTCATCTACGACCAGCTCACGAGCCTCACCCTGGCGGCGGCCGACAAGAAGGGGCTTGGCCTTGCGGTTGCGCTCCTCATCTCGATCTACGGCGCTTCAAGAGCATCGGGCGCCATGATCGGATCGCTGAACATCGTATTCGAGCAGCAGGATCACCGCTCGTTCGCGCGCGGCACCATTCTTGCCCTCGCACTTGCCGCATCGGCGGTCGTGGTCGGCATCGTCGGGCTGGTTGCGGCCTCGATGCTCAGCCTCGCGGGCAACCTCATCGCCGATCTCGGCCCGATCGGCGCCCCGTTGATCCAGGCAGCGACCTGGGTCGTCGCCGCGGGCCTGTGCAGCATCGCCATCGGCGGGATGTACCGCTTTGCGCCAGACCGCGCCGATGCGCGCTGGCAGTGGCTGACCACCGGGTCCCTGATGGCGACGGCGCTATGGCTGGTCGCCACCGTCGGCTTTGGTCTCTATGCCTCGTCGCTGGGCAATTACGACACCACTTACGGTTCGCTGGGCGCCGTGGTCGTGCTGCTGATGTGGCTTTATGTCTCGGCCTATGCAGTGCTGCTTGGCGGTTTGGTCAATGCCGAGACGGAACGACAGACCGCCCGAGACACGACCACAGGCCCGGAACTGCCAATCGGCTCACGCGGGGCAACGATGGCAGACACCAGCGCCGCGCTGTCACCGAACGAGAACTGAGAGCGGTTACAGGTCGAAACCGGGGGCGCGCTTCACGAAGCCCGCTGCGAGCCTGCGCTGGAACGCTCGGCCCCTCCGCTGGTTGGCTCCTGCATGCCCAGAAAGAATTGCCAGCGTCCCGACCTGCATTTCACCCGATCGGAACGCGCGTCGTTGCCAGCCTGCCCGGCGTATCGCCAGAATCCCTCATGGCGATAAGGCCGCGCATCGCCGGGCGCGAACATGCCCGCGCTGGCACATCACCGATCTCGCGGGCCTTCTTGAAGAGGGTGGCGCCGCTTTTCGCCGGCAACGAGATTTCCGGCGGGCCGATGCTGCTGGCAACGTTCGTCGCCCTTGTCCTGAGCAGTTCACCTCTCGCGTCAGGCTGGGAGGATTTCTGGGGCCTTTCGCTGGAGATCAGTCTGGGCTCGCATTCCCTCTCTCACTCCCTGGCAGCGTGGATCGACCACGCGCTCCTGCCTCTGTTCTTCGTCATCATCGGCACGGACATGAAACGCGAGGTCGTCACGGGCGAACTCTCGCGCTGGCGTTCGGCCGCTTTTCCGCTGCTGGGGGCAATCGGCGGCATGGTGGTGCCGGTGGGACTCTTCCTGGTCATTGCCGGACAAGGCCCGGAAGCGGCGGGATGGGGAACGGTCGTCGTCACCGACACCGCATTTGGCCTCGCCCTGCTGGCAATCTTCTCCGACCGGTTCCCAGCCGGTCTTCGTGCCCTTCTGCTGGCGTTTGCCGCCATAGACGACGTCGGCGGACTGCTGGTCATCGCCGGCGCCTATACCCGGCACATCGAAATCGTCGGCCTCGTCGTGGCGGCAGTATCGTTCGGCGTCATGCTGCTGCTGCGCAAGCTGCGCTGGTTTTCCTCCTTCCCTTACGTGTTGCTGTCGATAGCAACCTGGGGCGGGATATTCGCATCCGGCATTCATGCCACGATTGCCGGCGTCGTCATCGGTTTTGTCGCACCGGTCCGCCCGAGGCTGGACAAGGATGCCTTTTCACGCGGAGTGCAACGCAAGGTCGATGATTTCCAGGATGCCTACCGGCAGCTGCGCCAGGCCGATGGCGACGATCGCACAGACCGCGCTGCCCATCATGAGGTTGAGGCCCACCTTGGATACCTCGACGAGATGACGGCGGCTACAGAAGTCACCGGCGATCGTCTCGTCGGGGTCCTGACCCCCTGGGTCAGCTATTTCGTCCTGCCGCTGTTTGTACTGAGCAATGTCCATGTGGCAATCACCCCTGATGCTCTTGCCGGCGCAGTGGCATCGCCCCTCGCCCCGGCGGTCGTCGCCGCTCTGGTTCTTGGCAAACCGATCGGCTTTCTGTTTGCTTCGTGGCTTGGAACCCGGACCGGAATTGCCCGTCTGCCGAGCGGCGTGACATGGCGCATGGTTCTCGCAATGAGCAGCCTTGCCGGTATCGGTTTCACGATATCCCTGTTCATAGCCGACCTTGCATTCGCGGACAGTAGACTGGTCGAGCAGGCATCGCTCGGGACGTTGGCTGCGTCGGCAGTGGCTGGTCTTGCAGGCTATGTCTTCCTTCGGTTTGCAGGTGATCGCCCGAAGATGTGATCCGAAAAAATGGCGCTGAATTCGCCGCTGCCAGCAATCTTCGACCGTAGAAAATCGGCCGACCGGCACGCATGCCCGGAATGAGAGCTTCTGCCCGAGGCCGAGGTCCGCCGCGGGCACCGACGATGCGAGGAGCCAATGCGACGGATGCCACAATGAAGTCGTCCGGCAGTGGATCGATACCTGCGCCTTGCGTGTTTGGTCTTCATGCAGCGCGAAGGCAATCGCGCGCCGGATTGAAGTGAAGGAGAGCATCGATGAATCGCGATGAACGCAATCCCGAAAATCGCCAGGCAGGTGGCTATCGCAATCAGGACAGTTCCTGGGACATGCCGCGCCAGGCCAATCAGTGGCAGGACGAGGGCAGTCGGCAGGCCGGCGGAATGGACGATACCACGGAAGGATCTCGAGGCGCCTATGTGCCGCGTCGGGGGGAAGGCCGCGCCCGCAATCTCGACAGTCGCTACGAAGGCGGTCGCTACGAAGGCGATCCGGGGAGTTCCCGTTATGAAGAGGCACCGCGCGGCACTTTCGGACGCGACCCGCGTCTTGAAGGGCGTTACGGGTATGGCCGGGATGAAAACATCCGGCGGGGATCCTCTCCGCGCAGAAACGACTATCCAGTGCATGATTTCGATGCGAGTGGGGGCAACGACTATTCCAGCTTCACCAGCGAGGATTACGGCGGCCGCGATTTCTCGGCAGATCGCGGCGCGTTGAGTGGAGGGGCGCACCCCAGCAACAGCTATCGACCGAGTTGGGGACCAGGCAGCTGGTCCCGTCGGCACCACGATGACGACTACGGCGCATGGCGTGCCGAAGGCGAAAAGCGCGGGTTCCTGGAAAGGGCCGGCGACGAGGTGGCCAGCTGGTTCGGCGACAAGGACGCGTCGCGCCGCCGTGACATGGATCACCGGGGACGCGGCCCTTCAGATTATACCCGCTCGGACGAGCGAATTCGCGAGGATGTCAATGATGCCTTGACCCAGGACTGGCGGCTCGATGCAAGCCATGTCCGGGTTGTGGTGAAGGAGGCCGAAGTGACACTCGACGGCACGGTGTCCATACGGCAGGACAAGCGCCGCGCTGAAGATCTCGCGGAGAACGTGTGGGGCGTCAGCCACGTCCAGAACAATCTTCGCGTGACCGGGTCCACTGTGCGGCACGACCAGTCAGCCGTTGATGGCATTCCGACTACACCTTCGTCAGCAGCCACGCGGCCGACCACGACATCCTGACGGCGGAAAAATGCCAGGGGATGGAGGGGAGCCTGATGGCTCCCCTCCTTTTATCATCTGCAGGCGCCCGGGAGGCTCTCTGGCAATTCCCGCAAGGTGCGGCCTAATGCTCTTGCCCATGCTCAAGGTCGCGCTGAAGGCCGCTTTGCACGCCATTCCGCCGGTAGGACGCATCATCGGCGTCCCCCTTCCCGCGGCGGTCCGGGTCCATTCCGGCGCCCCCGGTCGCTCCCGCGTTCGGACCAGGGTTGAGGCGCTCCTCTTCCAGCGAGCGTACACCTTCGGGATCTTTGTCCCCGGGCTTCATGGCAGGATCATTTCTGGGCATGGTCAGTCTCCTTTGCTCTCCTGATTGAAGTGACTGCATCCGGCCCGCGTTTCGACTAAAGACGCCCCGCAGGCTGGCGCGTGTCGTCGCCGCGACAGGCTGCAGTTCCAGCGCGCCGACCGGCCTTCGAGGCAGGAACAAAGCGGATCGCACCGGCGTTCGCATTTGCAGAGAAAGACGACAGCCTTGGCAATTTTTGATGCCGGGAAGCTAGCAAACCGCTTTCCACCCCATCTGCTTGCGGCGATCAGCACATCCTGGAACGTGCACCGCGCGCGGATCCTTCGCACCTGCGCCAAGGAATTGCCGGTGGTCGCCTCGACCGAAGTCCACCTCAAACCCCGGTGACCATGCTGCCGCATTTATTCGGCGTACTCGTTGGGTAATGGACAATCCCCATCCGGACATCGGATTCGAGAAGACCCCGTTGCCGGGTCCGCCCGCCGAGCCATATCGTGGGGTGGTGAAAGCGTCCCGCCGCCTTGGACGCGAGAACCTCCTCGTGTCGTCACACCGGCGACACCATCCAGTGAGCCGCATCCGGTGCGGCTCACTGGATGGTACGTCAGTTTGAGGGGTTCGCGTCCCGGATCGACCTGGCCGACCCCATGCCCGCGGCCTTCGACGCTCCGCCGATTTTGCTGCGGACGCCCTCCTCGACCTTCCCGCCGGTCTCCGCGTCGATGTTGCGCCAGTATTCGAAGGCGCGCTGCAGCACCTTCTCGCTGACGCCGTCGCACAGGTGGCTAACCACGTTCTCGACGAGGCGCCCTCGCGCGGCGTCGTCCATCACTTCGCGCACCAGCGTTCCGGCCTGGCTCCAGTCATCGTCGTCGGCGCGAAGGGTGTAGGCCTCGCGCACCATCTCGCCATCGGCCTGCCAGATGCCCGCTTCGTAAGGATCGCGCTCGGCTGCCGGGCCGCCGTAGCTGTTGGGGGCATAGACGGGATCTGTCGCCTTCTCGATCCGCATCGCGCCAGCCGTCGAATAGCCGTGCACCGGCGCGACCGGCCGATTGACCGGGATCTGCTTGTAGTTGACCCCAAGCCTGGCCCGGTGGGCGTCGGCATAGGAGAAGCCGCGCGCCAGCAGCATCTTGTCGGGCGAGAGGCCGACGCCGGGCACCATGTTGTTCGGCTCGAAGGCAAGCTGTTCGATTTCGCTGTGGAAGTCGGTGGGATTGCGCGTCAGCGTCAGCGTGCCGACCTCGATCAGGGGATAGTCGGCATGGGGCCAGATCTTGGTGAGGTCGAACGGATTGATGCGGTAGGTCTTGGCGTCCTCGTAAGGCATCACCTGCCAGAAGAGCGTCCAACTGGGATGGTCGCCCTGATCGATGGCGTTGAACAGGTCGCGGCGGTGGAAGTCGCCGTCCTTGCCCGCCATCGTATCGGCGTCGGTCTGGCTGAAGTAGGCGTTGCCGTCGCCCAGGTCGGTCTTGAAGTGGAACTTGACCCAGAACTTTTCGCCCTTAGCGTTCACCAGCGAATAGGTATGGCTGGAGTAACCGTTCATCTCGCGCCAGGTCTTGGGGATGCCGCGATCGCCCATCAGGTAGGTCACCTGATGCGCGCTTTCAGGCGAGAGCGTCCAGAAGTCCCACTGCATGTCGTGATCGCGCAGGCCATTGTCGGCGCGGCGCTTCTGCGAGCGGATGAAGTGCTGGAATTTCATCGGGTCGCGGATGAAGAAGATCGGCGTGTTGTTGCCGACCATGTCGAAGTTGCCCTCTTCGGTGTAGAACTTGACCGAGAAGCCGCGCGGATCGCGCCAGGTGTCGGGGCTACCGCTCTCACCCGCGACCGTGGAGAATCGGATGGCGGTGTCGACCTTGGCACCCGGCTGGAACAACTTTGCCTTGGTGTAGGCGGTGACATCCCCGGTGGTCTCGAAGTGGCCGAAAGCGCCGCTGCCCTTGGCGTGGGGCTGGCGTTCCGGGATCCTCTCGCGATTGAAGTTGGCCATCTGCTCGATCAGGTAATGATCGTTGAGGACGATCGGGCCGTCTCGGCCGATAGTCAGCGAATGCTCGTCGCTCTGGATGGGAATGCCGGCATCGTTGGTGGTGCGCGGGGTGGACCGGTCTGTCATGGGAGCCTCTGGCTTTCTGAGTGGATGCTATCGCTACCCATGAGCCTCCCAGAGGTTCCCCAGTCGTTTTGGATCAGACCGCCACCTTGCGCAAAGACTGCTCGATCTCGCCGCCGCAATAGGAGCTGCCATATTCGTCCCGCGCCTGCTCGGCGAGACGCTTTAGTCGAGGCATCTCGGTCATGCGCCGCACCAGCGCGGCAACGTTCGGAGCTGCATCGCGGAGCAATGCCTCGATCGCGGGGAAGCGCTCCGTCATCGTCGACCACAGGACCGCGCTGACGATGTCCGCCACGCCCGGCGTGGCGGTGCCCAGCAGGGTTCCCTCCTCGTGCCTGAGCCCGCACCGAATGCCGGTCGCCTCCCAGATTTCCATCCAGCGCCTGAGACGCGGCACGAAGTCCCGCCAAGTTTCCTTCGTCCACATCTGCCGCCCCCCATCCAGCGTGATTTCGTCGAGCACATCGTTGGCGTCGTTGACGACCTTGAGCGTCCGCGCCCGTCCTTCGATCGAAGGGGGCACGAGATCCAGCTTCTCGCCCAGATAGCACGCGATCGCAGGCATTTCGGAGAGCGCAAACCCGCTCGCGTTGTCGACCAGGACGGGAGGCCCCATGAACGGGGTCGACTGCTCGGCGGGTGAACTCGCCATGAGCTGGCCGATCTCATCGCTGTCATGCTCGGTCCAGGTCTTCCCGGCGGAAGCGAGGATGCCGCGGATGAGCTGGCCGCGAAAGGGCACTGGCCAGTAGTAGAGGTCGAAGTCGGTCATCGCTTTCTCCTGCAGCATGAAGACCTCTCAATGCGCTGCGGCATGCCCGGTTTCGTGACAGCGACGAGCCGCCCTCGCCAGCGGTCACCCCGCCTTTGCCAGTGCAGAACCCTGTGCCCGTTCAAGGGTTATAGGCAGCAAAGGAACCTGCATCATGGCAACCCACGAAGCCCGCCTGATCGGTATTACGATCGACTGCCCATTTGAGGCGGCCTATGCCTTCGCTCACGTGCCGGAAAATTTCCCCGAATGGGCTGCGGGCATGTCGTCGTCGCTCCACCGGGACGGCGATGAATGGCGGGCTGACACGCCCGCCGGTGAAGCGAGGGGCCGGTTCACCCCGCCCAACGATTTCGGCGTTCTCGATCACTGGGTCATGCTGCCCGGCAAGCCGGTCATACATATCCCGCTGCGGCTGATCGAGAACGGGACAGGGACGCAGGCGGTCTTCACCCTCTATCGCCAACCGGACATGTGCGACGATGATTTTATTCGTGATGCCGCCATGGTCTGCCAGGATCTCAAGAGCCTCAAGGCACTTCTGGAACGTAGTCAGCCGGACAGGGATGCTCCATGACGAACGAGCCACGTAGCGAAGAAACGGAGCAGCCGGACAAGGCACTCGATGCGTCCGAGGCCCGGGATGTCGAGGAGCGCAAGGCCGGCTCCTCCAAGATCGTTCACGAGGTCGTGCGTTTGCAGGGAGAAGAGGAGCTCGCACGGCCCACCCTCGCCCTGACCCTGTCGGGTATCGCCGCAGGCCTTGCGATCGCTCTCTCCCTGCTGTGCGAGCTGTTCCTGCGCAGCCACCTGCCCGATACCGACTGGGCGCCGCTGATCTATTTCCTCGGCTATCCGATCGGCTATGTGATCGTGGTGATGGGCCGGCTGCAGCTCTTCACCGAAAGTACGGTGACGGCGGTGCTGCCGATCGCGACATCGCCTTCGCTGGGCAATTTCGGCCGCCTTGCCAGGCTCTGGGCCTGCGTGCTCGTGGGCAATCTGATCGGCGTCACGCTGGTGAGCGCGCTCATGGCCGGCGAAATCATCGTCACGCATGAGCAGCGAATGGTGGCCCTCGACATTCTGGGCAAGCTCGAACTCCAGCACTGGACCCGCACGCTGACGCTGGGGATACCTGCCGGCTTCATCATGGCGGCGGTCGCCTGGGTGCTGCCCAATGCCCGGGGCAGCGAATTCTGGGTCGTATTCGTGCTGACCTACGTGATCGCGCTCGGCGGCTTTGCACATGTCGTGACCGGATCGTCGCAGGCGAGCTTCCTGTGGCTCAGCGGCCGCATCAATTTCGGTGAAGCCTGGCTCGAATTCACCCTGCCGGCGCTGATCGGCAATATCGTCGGCGGCACCGGCCTGTTCGCGGTGCTGGCACATGGCCAGATGCGCAGCGATCTTGGCGCGGACGATCCGCATCCGAACCGAACCACCCAAGTTGACCGCATGGATCAGCACAAGAGAGGACCTGTCCCATGAAGCTCTACTATGCGCCGGGCGCTTGCAGCCTGGCCGACCATATCGCCATGGCCGAAGCCGGCTTGCCCTTCACCCTGGAAAAGGTCGATCTGGAGGAAAAGCGCACCGAGACCGGCAGCGACTACGCCACCATAAATCCCAAGGGCTACGTTCCCGCGCTTGCCCTCGGCGATGGCACCATCCTCACCGAAAACATCGCCATCCTTAGCTATCTTGCGGACCAATCCGAGAAGATCGCGGCGTCACCGGATAACCGCTGGAAATTGCTGGAGACGATCGCCTTCATCTCGACCGAAGTGCACAAGGGCTTCAAGCCGTTCTTCATACCGGACAGCACCGATGAAGCGAAGAAGGCAGCAGGAGGCAATCTGGCCAGGCGCTTCGCTTACCTCGAGGCACAGCTGGCTGAACGCGACTACATCGTCGGCGACAGCTTCACTTCGGCAGACTGCTACCTCTTCGTCATGCTGATGTGGGCGCAGAAGAAGGCCAGGCTGTCTCTGCCGGATGCCCTCACCCGCTATTTTGACCGGCTGACCCAGCGCCCGTCGATACGCCAAGCTCTGTCAGAGGAGGGTCTGGACTAGCTCGCCCTCGAGCCCCTGCGAGAAACCCGTCGTCGCGCTCCATGCCGACGGGCCCGCCGGTCCGCGAACAGATCTCGCGCAGCGCGGGCTTGAGACCTTCCTCGAAGGTGGGGTGATAGAACGGAAGGGGCGGTATCTCGCTCGCCGTCAGGTCCCGGTCGATCGCCATGACGAGGAAATGCGCCATGTGCTCGGCTGCCGGCGTCGCCAGCACGGCACCGATTAGTTTCCCGTTCGCCGAATCGGCATGGAGGCGTGGCAGTCCGCGGTTCACACCTTCGACCTTTGCCCGCCCCTGATCCTCGTAGGACGCGCTTGCGATCACGCTGTCCTTTCCATCGAGCTCGCCGATGTTCGCCAGCGCAGGATCGGTGAAGATGATCGAGAAGGGGACCATGCGCCGGCCGGTTATCATTTCCGGGAAACAGGCGGCATTGCGCCCCGCGAGCGTCCCTTCCGCCTGCGCCTCGTGCAGCACGGGACGCGAATGGTCTGCATCGCCGGCCATGAAGATCGGCGCATCGCCGCACTGCAAGGTCGCAGGGGATATTTGCCGTAGGGGGATGCTCCCTCTGTTGCCGGTCTCCTCCCCAAACAGCATGCCGAGAATCTGTTCCCGCACCCGCCTGTCTTCAGCGGTGGGGCCGGCCAAATGGCCAGTCGATGATATGTCCTGCCCACAGGATAGCCCAGATCAGCATGGGCTGGAAAACCAGTCTAGGGCCATGATACCACCAGGAAAGGTGAACGCCCGCGACCGGATTGTCATGCAGCGCGTGATTGAAGTTCGCCGGCCACACGCACAAGGCATAAGCCGCCAAGGCTATGGAGGCGCCCCGATACGCCCCCGGCGACCAGCGCTTCGGAACGAGCAGACCAGCTGCGCCGGCGATTTCGCACCATCCCGTTGCCCATACCACGAAGTCCGGTAGGGGCACCCAGCGCGGTGTGATCGCCACAAACCCGTCTGGGGCGGTAATGTGTTTGTATCCGGAAAAAACAAAGACAAGCGCGAACAGCCATCGCAGCAAGCTTCGCGCGAACGGAAATAGCCAAGGCGAAGTCGGTTCGCAAATATGCTGGTTCATGATCATTCTCATTTCGCGGGAACGCTGGCCTGCAGCATTTCCCATCCATCCTCGCAGTATGTACAAAAATGACCACATGACTATGATTTAATTGAAAATTCCTCTTCAATTCGATGTCGATCATCCCCAAGTGTTGGCCATGCCCCAGCATGATATCATTATGAATCGCAGGGCGATGATGCTTGCCGGTGCCGCAGTTGCGGTCGCTTCATGCTCGCGCTCCTCTTCGCCCCTGCGTTCGACTTCGCCGCTTGCCGCTCCGGTACTTCCGAAGTCCGCAGGCCCTGCCAGCGTTCCGGCAATGGTGCGTAACGACGGACCGCGCGCAGCGTTCTCGACCGTCAATCCCCCGCTTCTGCGCAAGGCTCTTGCGTCCCTTGATCGGCATGGAGACCGGATCAGGCGGCGCGACCGGATCGCGATCGTGGACTTTTCCGCGCCGTCGTCGAACGCGCGAATGCATTTTCTCGACGTGGAAGACGGCAAGGCCATTCGCCTGCTCGTCGCGCATGGATCGGGTTCCGATCCGCATCACACCGGATACCTTGAACGCTTCTCCAACGCGTTTGGATCGAACGCATCAAGCGAAGGGGCATATCTGACCGATGACTACTACGTCGGCAAACATGGCCGTTCGCAGCGGCTGATCGGGCTCGACGCCACCAACAACAATGCGCTTGAACGCGCCGTCGTCGTGCACAGCGCGTGGTACGCAAATGACGACATGATCAAGGCGCATGGCAAGCTCGGCCGCAGTCAGGGTTGCTTCGCGGTGGGGGAGAACAAGCTCGATGACGTCTTCTCGTTCCTCGGCAAGGGGCGGATGATCTTCGCGGCAAGAAGCTGAATCCGGGCCTAAAAATCAGACGGTGAGCAACGTCCAGCATGCCTGTCGGTTGTACCTGGGGTCATCCAAGGAGATCCATGTGCGCAATCGGTTGATCGTTTCCCCGTTGCTTGCCGTGACTGTTGCACTCACAGCGTGCGGGTCCGGCTCCGAGACGCCCGACGCGCCTGCGCCGGCCGTGAGCATCACTGAAGTTCATTGGAACGACGCGGCGGTGCGCGACCTGCGCGCTGCGATTGACAGCCGGGCAACGCATGGCCTCAATCACATGAATTTTGTGGTCGATGGCCAACCCGGCAATGCCGACGGCGATCGCGCGCTGACCGAAAGTGCCTTGCGCTACGCATCGGCGCTGGCGCGCGGTGCCAGCGACCCTAAGAAACTTTACGATATCTATTCCGTGCCGAGGCCTGATCCGAACCTCCTGCCCGGCCTTGCCAAAGCTTTGAAGGGCGGTGACCTCAAGGACTGGCTGGACGGTCTCGCACCCCGGGATGACGGCTACCAGCGCCTTTCGAAAGCCTACCTCTCGCTTCGTGGCAGCAAGGATGCGCCCGCCCCGGCCATCGCACAGGACAGCGAGCCCCTGAAGCCTGGCGACAGCGATCGGCGCGTGCCGCAAATCGCCCGCCAGCTCGCGGCCTCCGACTATCTTGATGGCAAAGATGCGCAAGGCGACCGCTATTCCCCGGCCATGATGAAGGCCGTGCAGCGCATGCAGGCGGACTACGGCATCAAGCCCGACGGCGTCATCGGCAAGGATGCGCTGGAAATCCTCAACCTCTCCGATGCGGACAAGGCACGGGCAATTGCAGTCGCGATGGAGCGCATGCGCTGGCTGCAGCGCGATCCGCCCAAGACCCGCATCGACGTCAATGTCGCTGCGGGGCGCCTGATCTATTGGCGCGACGGCAAGATGGTCGATACGCGCAAGGTCGTCGTCGGGAAGCCGGAGAACCAGACCCCGCAGCTGGGTTCGCCGATCTATCGTCTCGTCGCCAATCCGACCTGGACTGTCCCGCGCTCGATCCAGAGCAAGGAGATCGCCGGCAAGGGCAGCGCCTATCTGCGCCGCAACAACATGGCGTGGAAGGACGGCTGGGTGGTACAGCAGCCCGGCCCCAGGAACTCGCTGGGCCTCGTCAAGTTCGACATGAAGAACGAGCATCAGATCTACCTGCACGACACTCCCGCCAAGCAGCTGTTCCAGGAAGTGCAGCGCCAGCGCAGCCACGGCTGCGTGCGCGTGGAGGATGCCATGGGCTTTGCGGAAATGCTGGCAAAGGATGAAGGCGTGCTCGACGAATGGCACCGTGCCCGCGCCACCGGCAAGGAAACCTTCGTGCCGCTGCCACGCGAAATTCCAGTTCGTCTTCTCTATGACACAGTCCTTTTCGGCGAAGATGGTGAGCCGGTCATCCGCTCCGACCCCTATGGTCGCAACGAGAGCGTGGCGACCGCACTGGGCTTCGCGGCAGGAAACAGTCACCCTTTGCACGCCAATGGCGGCGACGTCGGGCCGTAAGGCAGGGATCGGACCCATCGGCAACCCTTCGCCGATCGGCGCATTTGCTGTTCTTACCTTCCCGACAAAGCGTTGAAGGAATTCGACCTGCCCTCAGCCAATCCCAGCGCAGCGCTGATAGCGCTGCACCCGCTTCATGCGATCCTGCTCGCTTTCCCGGTGTCGATGTTCCCGGGCGCTCTGCTGGCGGACATCACATATCTCAACAGCTCGGAAATGCAGTGGTCGAACTTTGCATCCTGGCTGATCGCCGGAGCGCTGGTGTTTACCGGCCTTGCCCTGGCCTGGGCGTTGATCGGCATGCTTGCGCGCCGGGCGGGAAGAGGTTGGCTCTGTGCGATCCTGGCGCTGCTATTCGTCGTCGGTCTCGTCAATGCGTTCCAGCATAGCCATGACGGGTGGAGTTCGGTCGGCACGACCGGTCTTGCCCTCTCCGTCATTTCCACGGTGCTGGCGCTGGCAGCGGGATGGATTGGCTACACCGTTTCCCGCGAGGTGCGAGCATGAACCGCGTTGTCCTTTCCGCCCTGAGCCTCGCCGCGCCGCTCGCCCTTGCCGCTTGCGACAAGGCGCAAGATCTCGATCAGACCGGCCCGCGGCCGGCGCTCCCCGAGCAGAACCAGACCCTTCTTCCGCCGATGAAGATCGCCAGCCCCGCAGGCTGGAACGGCGCGATGCCCAACGTGCCCAAGGGCTTTGCCATTTCGCCCATCGCCACCGGCCTCAAGGTTCCCCGCCAGACGCTCGTCCTTCCCAACGGCGACATTCTGGTTTCCGAAGGACTTGGCGGCAGCGCGCCGAAACTGCGCCCCAAGGACGTCATCGCAGGCTATATCAAGAGCCTTGGCAAGAGCGGCACGAAGGGCGGCGACCGTATCACCTTGCTGCGCGACCGCGATGGCGACGGAAAGTATGAACTCCAGACCGTTCTCATCGACAAGCTGAACGCGCCTTATGGCATGGCGCTTGTGGGATCTGAGCTCTACATCGCAGATCAGGACGCCCTGCTCCGCTTCCCCTATCGCGGCGGAGAAACGCGCATCGATGCGCCCGGCGAAGTCGTAACCAAGCTGCCTGCCAATCCCAACCATCACTGGACAAAATCTCTGGCGGCGAGCGCCGAGGGCTCTCGCCTTTACGTCGGCATCGGCTCGAACAGCAACATTGGCGAGCGCGGCATGGCCGTCGAGCAAGATCGCGCAGTCGTCTGGGAAATCGACCGCGAAAGCGGGGAGCATCGCACGTACGCCTCGGGCATCCGCAATCCGACGGCTCTGGCGATCAATCCGGCAACGCAGGCCCTCTGGGCCGTCGCCAACGAGCGCGACGAGCTGGGCGCGGACCTCGTGCCGGACTATCTGACCTCGGTGAAGCCGGGGGCATTCTATGGCTGGCCTTACAGCTACTACGGCGGTCACGTCGATCCGCGCGTCCATCCTCAGAAGCCTGACATGGTCCGCAAGGCGATTGCCCCTGACTATGCCCTGGGCTCACACGTCGCAGCGCTTGGCCTTACGTTCCTTACCGGCGGCGGCTTTGGCGGAAATTATGCCGATGGCGCATTCGTGGGCGAGCACGGAAGCTGGAACCGTCGCCAGTTGGCAGGCTACAAGGTTGTATGGATTCCCTTCACCAATGGCTGGCCCTCGGGCAAGCCCCGCGACTTCGTGACAGGGTTCATCGGGCCCGAGGGGAAGGCGCGTGGACGCCCGGTCGGCGTCACGTACGATCCCGAGCGCCGGGCGCTGCTGATCGCCGACGACCTTTCGAACACCGTATGGCAAGTCACCCCTGCACGCTAAGCGCTCTGCCTTTATTCTGACTGCATGTGGCTGAACGGTGCCTCGATTTCGGCTCCGAGGCACCCTTGGTGCATAGCGCAAATCAACTTGGCCACCACCAAGCAGACCAATGGAAGTGGGACGCAAACCGAATCCCGTGTGCCCGGGTTCGGATACTGAGGGGCCGCCCACCTCCAGCCACAACGTTTGGGTACCCGATCATTTAATCGCCCGACCGTGGCAAAGCGCAATGCCTATCGAATCGCTCATCGCTGCCATGAAACTTCGGATAGGCGCGTTTGTGTCAAAGGACACACAATTACCCCTTGTCTGATCGCGTGTTATCTAGGCCAGGCATTTCGTCGCACGCCGCGGCCGCGGCCGCTTGACATGAGGGTTAACCGGGAAGACGAGAGCGCATGTCCGAACACGCTGCTCAAACCCTTTCCCTGCCCGCTGACCTTGCCGCGCGGCTTGCCTCGCTCACGCGTGACGGCGGATTTTCCGATGAAGCCGCACTTATCGAAAGTGTGCTGGGTCAACTCTCTGCGAGGACAGAAGCGACTGCAGGCTGGCCCTACGGAGGAGGCGAATGCGGGCGCCGTATTCGCGAACTTGACTGGTCCGCCAATCCGCTCGGTCCGATTGGAAGTTGGTCACTGGAACTGCGCGCGACCGTTGCCAATATCGTGAACTCTCCTGTCGCCAAGGTGCTGATGTGGGGGCCAGAGCACGTGATGCTTTACAACGATGCCTATTCCATCGTTGCAGGCCCCAATCATCCCCAGGCGCTTGGCGGTACAGTGCCCGGGATCTGGCCTGAGATCTGGGACTGGAATCGTGAGATGTTGGCCGCCGGAATGCGCGGCGAATTACGGTCCTATCGCGATCAGATCCTGGTCCTGAAGCGTAACGGTTACGCCGAGCCCGTGACGTTCGATTTGTTCTACACCCCAGTCTATGAAGCCGATGGCAGTATCGGCGGGGTGATGTGCACCTGCATAGACAATTCTGCGCGGATCGCCCTTGAGGCGGACGTGGCCGCCAGCAACAAGCGTTTCCGCACTGCGATGGAGGCCATGCACGGTGTCCTGTGGACCAACAGCGCCGACGGCCGAATGCTGGGCGAACAGCCTGCATGGGCTGCCCTGACCGGCCAGTGCCTTGAGGAGTATCAGGACTACGGCTGGGCGCAGGCTGTCCACCCAGATGATCGCGAACCGACGATCGTGGCATGGAACGCCGCCGTGGCGGCCAAGGCCATGTTCGTCCATGAGCATCGCGTACGCCGCCATGATGGGGAATGGCGCACCTTCGCCATTCGCGGACTCCCCGTTCTTGACGAGGGTGACACGATCATCGAATGGGTCGGGGTCCATTCGGACATCACCCACCAGCGCGCTGCGGAAGAAACACTGCGCGAGCTCAATGCGACGCTCGAGGCCCGGGTGATCGCCGAGATCGACGAGCGACGTCAGGCAGAAGTCAAGCTGGCCCAGGCGCAGAAGATGGAAACCGTCGGCAAGCTAACCGGAGGCGTTGCGCATGATTTCAACAATTTGCTTCAGGTGATCTCCGGCAACCTCCAGTTACTCGCGAAGGACGTCTCGGGGAACGAGCGCGCCGAAGCCAGACTGACCAATGCCTTGGCGGGCGTCACCCGAGGCTCGAAGCTCGCCAGCCAGCTTCTTGCCTTCGGTCGCAGGCAGGCTCTCGAACCCAAAGTGGTGAATGTCAGCCGCTTCGTGCGCGGCATGGACGACATGCTGCGCCGCGCAATCGGTGAAGGCATCGAACTGGAGACCATCGTTGGCGGTGGTTTGTGGAATACTTATATCGATCCAGTCCAGGTCGAGAACGCCATCCTCAATCTGGCGATCAACTCGCGCGATGCGATGGATGGCCAGGGCCGCCTTACCATCGAAGTCGGGAACGCCCATCTCGACACCGAATATGCACTCACGCACGATGAAGTGACGCCTGGCCAGTACGTGATGCTGGCGGTAAGCGACACAGGGACAGGGATGTCGCGCGAGATCATCGACAAGGTTTTTGAGCCATTCTTCTCGACCAAGGGCGAAGGCAAGGGGTCAGGCCTCGGCCTCTCGATGGTGTACGGCTTCGTCAAGCAATCCGGCGGACACATTAAGATTTATTCGGAGCCGGGCGAAGGCACGACCATAAAGCTGTACCTTCCCCGGTCGATGGAAAGCGAAGATATCGAGGTCCAGGTCGACAATGGGCCGATCGTCGGCGGCACCGAAACCGTTCTGGTGGTCGAGGATGACGAAGAGGTTCGCGCCACCGTTGTCGAGATGCTGACCGATCTTGGCTACCGCGTCCTGAAGGCGCCCGATGCGGGGGCCGCGCTGATCGTGATCGAAAGCGGCGTACCAATCGACCTGTTGTTCACCGACGTCGTCATGCCCGGCACCCTCAAAAGTCCGGAGCTGGCACGTAAGGCGCGGGAACGACTGCCTTGCATCGCCGTGCTGTTCACATCGGGATATACCGAAAATTCGATCGTCCACGGTGGCAAGCTCGATGCCGGAGTGGAATTGCTCTCCAAGCCCTATACACGCGAAGCGCTGGCCCGAAGGCTGCGCCACGTGATCGCGAACCAGCGTCAACGAGCCGGCGCCGAGAATCCAGGGCACACTGAAGGGCGTCCGGCCCATGACCAGCAGGTCATCGACGGCGCCCGTGCCCGCGGACCGCGCACGGTCCTGCTCGTCGAGGACGATCCGTTGATCCGGTTCAACACCGGCGAGATGCTCGAGGACGCCGGCTACGTGGTTGTGGAGGCGGGAAGTGCGGAAGATGCGATGTCAGCCTTGCAGACCGCGCCGATCGACATCCTTGTCAGCGACATAAATCTGCCGGGAAGCTCGGGCATCGATCTTGCCAGCCGCGCCAGGGACCTTCGGCCATCAATTCGCATTGTCTTTGCCTCCGGAGATACCTCCCGGGCTGGTGATATCGATGGCGCGATCTTCCTCGCAAAACCCTACGGAAGCGGAGAACTGACCCAGGCTATGGAAGATGCAATCCGGTCGCCGGCGCCGTCGACCGGTTCCAGACTGAGTTAGGGCCCCAGTCGGAAGAATGGGCTGATGTCTTCGGTCTGCCGCATTGCCCAGGCCATGCGGGAACCGGTAGCACACGTGCGTCTTCATTCAGTATCCGACCCCGGCAAGCGTTGTAGGGGCGAAGGCAGAACGGAAGCTCACAGGTTGGGGCAACGCATTCACGAGGCGCCATGCATAGTCCTCATCGTCGAGGATGAACCTCTCATCCGAATGATGGCCGAGGATATGGTAATGGACGCCGGGCTGATCCCGCTCTGTGCCGCCGACGCGCATCAGGCGCTTCGTATTCTCGCTGATCACGACGATATTGCGATCCTCTTCACCGATGTCGACCTGCCTGGTGATTTCAATGGCCTCGATCTGGCACGCAGGGTCCACGCGAGCGGACTTGGTCTTGATATCATCATCACGACAGGCCGATGCGAGCCGGACGAAAGCCTGCTTCCGGCGGGTGCGCAGTTCCTTGCAAAGCCCTATTCGGGAGCGGAGCTGCTAAAAGCCATTCACACTGCTGAATGCTGACGCGCTGACCTATACCAAAGCACGCCCCCGCCCCTGGATGCCGAGTTGTTTTCTCACCTCTGGTTCATAGATCATAATCATGCTGCGCCAAGTCTCCTCCAGAACCCGATATATCGCCCTGATTTGTGGAAAATGCTCTAAGAAGGTCGGTGGCGGCTTTGGGCAGAAAGGCAAGACAGCGCTTGCCAAGATGCTGAATGACGCAAACGGGGGGAAGAAGGGCAGGAAAGCGCAAATCCTGGCGGTCGAAACCAAGTGCCTCAAACTTTGTCCCAGGGGCGCAGTTGTTACGATTGCCGCGTCGCATCCCGATACATGGCTGCTCATTCAACCTGGAACACGCCTCGACGAGGTCCGCGAGCAGATGGGCTTCGGGGCTCGTACCCGCAAGGATGACCAAAGCAAGTGAACGAAGCCGTCTGAAAGACGGGATTGGTGTTGCTGTCAGCTGGCCCCAGCTCTTGTACGACCGTTGCGCAGATCTCATGAAACGGCGGCGATGAAGGCGCTAAGATCCGCCAGCATCAGCTCCGGCTTCTCGAACGCTGCAAAATGGCCGCCGCGCGGCATTGGTGTGTAGCGAATGCATCGAGGGCGAGTTCGGCCCGTTTCGGCACAAGATCGGTTTCGCGCAGAACCAGACCGCGCTGCAGTTCGTCATGAACCTGAAACGCTTCACAGCACGTCGAAAGCCACTAGCGGGGCAACGGGACTTGTCGCTTCGCCAGAATGCTTCCAGCCGAACCCACAGGTGGGAAAACGGGCGAAGTCATCACCCAAGGGAGCGGCAGGGCAATCGCCCCCGTGCGGTATTCGCAATCCTCGCGATAGCTAAAATTTTCCTCAATCCTGGATGGGGGGGATGAAACTCACCTGCGCCAGACGCCATGCACGATCCGGCGGGCCCGGCCAGTAGTGGCGGGGATGACGCGCTTCGGACGGCGGATGTATGCCGTGCACCTCGGCTCGGATCAGTCGGCCCGTTTCGCGAAGGCGAATGGTGGCAGAGGGAAACTCGCTGCACAGCCGCTTCTCGAGTTCCCGTGCGTCGCCGGACAATCGCGGGCTTGAGAGAGCACGAGGCGATCCATCGATCAATTCTGCGGTGGAGGAGCGAAGAGCCTTAACGCCGTCACTGATGACATCGACGGAAATGAGCGCCGCCGCAACCGAGTCTGCCCACCACCAGCCGAGACCTAGTCCGACAATCCCGGCGAGCCCTGCAGCACCGGTGAGCCAGTTCGCCTTGTTCATCAGGGCGTCGGTATGCAGCAGCTTGTCATTGAGCTTTTCCGCCAGTGGCAATTCCTTGCGGCCAATCAGCATAGGCGGGACAAGGGAATACAGCTGCGCAGCGATCATCAGCCATCCGAGCCAGAGATCATGCCCCAATACAACCACGGACCCGACGGTCGCGTGCTCGGCGGCGATCAGCGCTGTCACTGCATTGTAAAGCAGCAGCAATCCAACCGCGGCAAGCGCCACGGCGGCCGCGAAAAAGCCAAGGCCGTTTACGCGTTCGAACCCAAACGGAAATTTCCTGGACCGCTGGCCGCGCAATTCCATCTTCGCCGCGACCAGAAACATGATGGGCGGCACCACGCCCAATGTATCTTCGACCCAGGCCGTCTTCATCGTCTCGCTCTGCCCCAGCACCAGACCCATCGTCAGGATGATGGTCGCGGTCCAGAACAGGTTCCAGTATTCCAGTCTGATAGCGGCACGCATCGTATCGCGCAGTTCGTCCGGCAGGCTGTTGCTCATTGTGCCTTCGCCCGCTGGGCAATGCTGCGCGAAGCGCGTTCGACAAGCACGATCCAACGGTTCTCGCCGTTGCGCATGGCCGCCTTCATTTCGATCTGCTGCCTGCCTTCATCCCATGAACCCAGCGGCGGACCAAAACTTACCTCGGTCTTCCACGGGCTATCCTTGGCAAAGGCTCCAACCACCAGATCGATCTTCCCATCGGCAAGGTCGCTAAGAAGGGCGTCCGCTCCACCTCGCGATCGCTCGGCGTGCGCGTCGGAGGCATGTTCGATCTCCTGGACAAGTTGATCGATTCCCGGTCCGCGCTCGTACCCGGCGACTACTCCGACGGTAAACTTCCTCGTGTGCTCGATCCGCCGAAGCGTACCGCTCGCATCCTGAGGCATGGCCTGACACGCAGACAGTAAAAGAAGGAGGCCGGCAGTCAGTCTTTTCATCGTGCGCCCCCCTTTTATTGACGAATTTTCCTAACCAACAAGCGGTATGTGATGGTCTTGTGCCCGGACTCGGTTTGCAATTTTCCATGCCAATACAAAATTCGAGATTCGCGAGGAAAGGCCATGCAAATTTCTTGCGCCCCTGCCCCGAATGGAGGCCTTTGGGGCGCAACCTGTTACAGGATTTGGGAGGAAATCAGGGAGCCCTGGTACCGCGTCCGAACAGATACCCGAGAACGAGAACGACGAGCGCCACGATCAAGAAGATTTTGGCAAGGCCTGCGGAAAGCCCGGCGACTCCCCCGAAACCCAGAAGCGCAGCCAGGACTGCGACCACGGCGAAAATAATTGCCCAGCGAAACATCAGGCGTCTCCCACTTTTGAAGCGCTACATCGATCCTTCCTACGAGCTCCAACGTCAGAACCTGCAGACATTATCAATGTTCCAAGTGCACTCCTCGCAATGCGAGCCCCAAGGATTTAGTCGTGAGGTCGCCCCCCGAATTTTCAGAAATGCCGCTTTTGTCGACAAGACTTCGGCGAGACCAAACTGCACCGGTGTGCGTTAGCTTGGGATTGAAGGAGACCGATCATGCCCGCAAAATCCAAAGTGCAGCAAAAGGCCGCCGGGGCGGCGCTGTCCGCCAAGCGCGGCGAAACGCCCAAGTCGCATCTAAAAGGGGCCTCAAAGGATATGGTGAAATCCATGAGCGAGGAGCAGCTTGAGGATCTTGCCTCCACCAAGCGCAAAGGGCTGCCTGAACACAAGGACTGAGGAATTCCGGTCGGCGCAACACCTTGCCCCATCAATGCAAGGAACCACACGGCTCGTGTGAAGGTTGGAAAAAGGACATTGGCGATGTTTTTCCCGGACATCGGCCGATCCTCCCGGGGGCTGCGCCCACTCGCGCGGCCCTTTTCCAATGCGTGCGCCGCGCTGAAGCAGCGAAGCGCCCTGCAACAAGGACAGCTCCATCATGTACCGTTTCAGCGGCAAGACCGTCATCGTCACCGGCTCCAGTTCGGGTATCGGCGCCGCCTGCGCCCGCCGATTTGCGCAGGAAGGTGCGAACGTAACGCTCGTTGCCCGTACCCGCGAGAAGCTGGAGGCGGTCGCTGCCGATCTCGATCCGGCCTGCACCCTCGTATGCGTCGCCGACGTGTCCTCGCGCGGTGACGTGGCGCGCATGGTGGAGCAAACCGTCGCGAAGTTCGGCGGGATCGACGTTCTGCACTCCAACGCGGGCATCGCGGTGATGAAATCGTTCGAGGACACCACGCCCGAGGACTGGCGCCAGACGATGGCGATCGACGTCGATGGCCCCTTCCACTGCGCGCAGCTGGCGCTGCCGCACCTGAAGGCCAGCAAGGGCTGCATCGTTCACACCGCTTCGGTGTCGGGCACCGGCGGCGACTGGGACATGACTGCCTACAACGCCGCCAAGGGCGCGGTGGTCAACTTCACCCGCGCACTGGCGCTCGACCTCGGCAAGTTCGGCATCCGCGTCAATGCCGTGGCTCCCGCCCTTACCGAAAGCGACCTGACCAGGGACATGCTGGACGACGAAGCGCTGATCGCGAAATTCCACGAACGCTCGGCGCTGGGCAAGCACGCCAGGGCAGAGGACATCGCCGGTCCCGTCGCCTTCCTCGCATCCGAAGATGCGGCGCTGGTGACGGGCGCGATCCTCGCCGTCGATGCGGGGATCTCCGCCTCCAACGGCCAGCCTGCCTGACCCGCGCACAGCTTTCCCGTTATCCGCAGGAGTATACCCATGTCCCTTACCGTAGCCGAACTGCTTGTCGCCACGCTTGACGAGATCGGCGCCCGTCAGGTCTTCGGCATTGTCGGCGATGCGCTCAATCCCTTCACCGATGCGATCCGCCGCCAGGACAAGGTCCGCTGGATCGGTGTGCGCCATGAGGAAGGCGCCGCGCTCGCCGCCGCAGGGCAAGCCAAAGTCACCGGCCGCCTTGGCGTATGCTGCGGCACCACCGGCCCGGGCGCGAATCACCTCGTCGCCGGGCTTTACGAGGCCCGCAAGGACCACGCGCCGGTCCTTGCCATCTCGGGCGGCGTCGCCACCGCCAAGCGCGGCAGCGACTACCTGCAGGAGGACGATCCGGTCGCGCTGTTCCGCGACGTCGGCGTCTACAGCGAGATCATCGCCTCGCCCGATCAGGCGGCAGCGGTGATCCAGCAGGCGATCGCGCATGCGTATGGCGAGCGCGGCGTTGCGCACATCTCCATCCCGCCCGAGGTCTTCGCCGCGAAGGTTTCGTCGTCGGTGCCGAGCATCGCCACCCTGCGCCCCCGGCCCGAAGTCGCACCGGCAGCGGCCGACATCTCCGCGCTGGCGCAGATGATCGGCGAGGCGAAGACCGTGGCCGTCCTATGCGGCTTTGGCTGTCACGCCGCTGCGGAGGAGCTGAAAGCGCTCTCGGACCGCCTGAATGCACCGCTGATGCATACCTATCGCGGCAAGGACATCCTGCCTTACGACGATCCGCGCTGGATCGGCGGCATCGGCCTGATCGGCGGGCGGCCCGGCGTCGATGCCCCGCACCAGGCGGACCTCATGCTGATGCTGGGGACCGACTACCCCTATTCCGAGTTCCTCCCCACCAAGACGCGTGTGGTGCAGATCGACGAACGCGCCTTTGCGCTGGGTCGCCGCACCCCAGTTGCCCTCGGCATCGTCGGATCGGTGCGCCCGGCCTTGCGCATGCTGCTCGACGCCCTGCCGCAGCGAAGCGACACCGCCTTTCTCGATGCGGTGAATGCCGACCGCGCGAAGTGGGACGCGATGCTGGACGAAAAGGCCGCGCTCGATCGATCGCCCGACATGCTTCACCCGCAGGCCGTCGCCCGCGCGGTCAGCGATCGTGCCGCCGATGACGCGGTGTGGGTCACGGACACCGGCGAGGTCACGCTGTGGGCGGCGAACTGGCTGCGCCAGAGCGGGCGCCAGCAGATCACCGGCTCGTTCAACAATGCCGCCGTCGGCACCGGCATGGGGATCGCCAACGGCGTGCAGGCACTCGACACCGAGCGGCAGGTGATCCTCCATGCGGGCGACGGCGGCTTCACGATGCTGCTGGGCGAATTCATGACGGCGGTGGAGCACAAGCTGCCGGTCAAGGTCGTGGTCTACGACAACAGCACCTGGGGCCTCGTCCACCTTGAAATGGAAGGCGCGGGCGTGCCGCCGAGCGAAGGTGCCTCGTTCCCAAACCTCGACTTCGCCGCCTTCGCACAGGCCTGCGGTGCGCGCGGGTTCACGGCACGAAAGCCGCACGAACTGACCGCCGCCGTGGATGCCTGGCTCGCCGAACCCGGCCCGGCGATCCTCCATGCCGTCGTCAATCCTGATGAGATTCCCGCCATGCCGCATATCGATCCCGGTCAGGCGCTTCGTTTCGGGATTTCCAAGGTGAAGCAGGCATTCGGCGCTCTGACGCGGCGGGGCTGAGGGCGGCAACCTAGCCGCTCGCCGTCGGTTGGCCCCGTACGCGTAATCGACGGAGAGGCATGCACCGATGATCGTCGTCCACCATCTGGAAAACTCGCGTTCACAGCGCGTTCTGTGGCTGCTCGAAGAACTGGGCCTGCCTTACGAGGTCCAGCGCTATGAACGCGACCCTGCGACGATGCTAGCGCCTCCGGAGTTGCGGCGCATTCATCCGCTCGGCAAGTCGCCCGTCATCGTCGATCGCGAGCCTGCCGGCACCGAGCGGATCGTCGCCGAAACCGGCGCCATCGTCGAATACATCACGACCAAAGCCGATGGGCGGCTGGGCAAACCCTATGGTGAGGATGCAGCGCTGCTCTATCGCCATTTCCTGCATTATGCCGAAGGCTCGCTGATGCCGCCCCTGCTGATCAATCTGGTGCTCGGTCGGATTCCGCTTCTCGGCAAAACCGCGCAGAAGAAGCTGCAGCCGATGATCGACGTCCATCTCGATTTCGTCGAACACGAATTGTCATTCCGGCCTTGGTTCGCAGGCGATACATTCACCGCCGCGGATATCATGATGAGCTTCCCGCTAGAAGCGGCACGCGATCGTGGCGGGCTGGACGTCCGGCGCCCTGCGACGATCGCCTGGCTTGACAAGATCCACGCGCGACCGGCCTATCGAGCAGCCCTCGAACGCGGCGGACCCTATCGCTTCGTCTGAAGGCGACGCCATCATGCCGCGATGCAGGCGCGCAAGCACCCATTGCGTTACAGATAAGCGTCTTTCGACCAGCAGACGTATCCATCGTCAGGAGGTTCGTGCGATGAGCATTGTCGTTAATGGAGTGCCTGCCGAGCTCCCCTCCGACCCCCGCGTGTCCCTGCTGGACTTCCTGCGCGATCGCCTCCACCTGCACGGGACGAAGAAGGGCTGCGATCAGGGCGCGTGCGGTGCCTGCACGGTTCTGGCCGACGGGGAACGTATCCTGTCATGCCTCGCGCTGGCGGTGCAGTACGACGGACGCTCGATCACGACGATTGAAGGCGTCGGCACTGCCACCGATCTGCATCCGCTGCAGCAGGCCTTCATCGAACATGACGGCTTTCAGTGCGGCTATTGCACGCCCGGCCAGATCTGCTCAGCGATCGGCATGGCGGACGAACTGCAGCGCGGTGTCCCCAGTCACGTTACGGATGACCTCGACGCCCCGACAATGCCGTTCAGCACCGAGGAAGTCCGCGAGCGAATGAGCGGCAACCTGTGCCGCTGCGGCGCGCATAACGGAATCATCGATGCCATCGCGGCAACGTTTGCGCCGTCACCAATGCCCGAAACGGACGCAGCGGAATGACACCTCTGCGTTACGCCCGTGCCGCCGATGCTCAAGATGCAGTGCTGCAGGCCGGAACCGGCGCGCGTTATCTGGGAGGCGGCACCAATCTCGTCGATCTGATGCGCGAGACGATCGAGCGTCCCGAAAAGCTGGTGGACGTGTCCGGGCTTGCCATCGGTATCGAGGAGACGGATGACGGCGGCCTGAAGATCGGCGCCGGCACCCGAAACACCGCGATTGCGGCGCACCCCCTCGTAAGGCAGCGCTACCCCGTGCTTGCCCGCGCCATCCTTGCCGGTGCCAGCGCCCAGATCCGCAACATGGCGACAGCGGGCGGCAATCTGCTCCAGCGCACCCGCTGCGCCTATTTCTACGACGAGAGCGGTTCGCGCTGCAACAAGCGTCAGCCGGGACAGGGCTGCGACGCGCTCGACGGTTTCAACCGGAACCACGCGATCCTTGGTGCATCGGACGCCTGTGTCGCGGTACACCCGTCGGACATGGCCGTCGCGCTGGCGTCGCTCGATGCCGTCGTCCACACACGCACCGTCAAAGGCGATCGGCACATCGCGCTGACCGAGTTGCACCGCCTGCCGGGCGATCGCCCCGACATCGACACCGTACTGGAACAGGGCGAATTGATCACCGCGATCGAACTGCCGTCTGCCCTCCCCCGCTCGACGTACCGCAAGGTGCGGGACCGTTCGAGCTACGCCTTCGCGCTGGTCTCGGTGGCAGGCGCGATCGCCGTCGAGGACGGGCATATCCTCGATGTGCGCCTGGCCCTCGGCGGCGTTGCGCATCGCCCTTGGCGCGCACGGCGCGCCGAAGACGTCCTGCGGGGCGGCCCTGTCGGACAGGTCGCCTTCGCAGCCGCAGCCGATGCCGATTTGAGGCAGGCCTGCGCGCTGCGGGATAACGGCTTCAAGATAGAACTCGCCCGCCGCACGCTCGTCGCCGTGCTTGAGGAACTGACGGGAGACCCGGCATGAACATCGCCAAGGACGCCAAGGGCCTCGTGCAAGGCATGGCGCAGGGCCTGATGGCCAAGGCGGTAGCGCTGGCACCGGACAACTGGGTGCCGGGCGGTGTGCCCGATCCGCTGATCGGCCAGCAGCATGGTCATCTGGGCCGCGCGGTATCGAGGATCGACGGGCCACTGAAGGTCTCTGGCACCGCGCGGTTCGCGGCCGAGTTTCCGATGGAGGGCATGGTCTATGCGGCCATCGTCTTCAGTACGATCGCGAAGGGCCGCATCGCGAGCCTCGACGCCGCTCACGCGCTGGCCGCCGAAGGTGTGGTCGAAGTGATGACCTACCGCAATGCGCCCCGCCTCTCGCCGCCTCCTGCGTTCATGTCAAATCCCAAGGCGGCGGGCGGGGACAGCCTTCCAGTGATGCAGGACGATCAGGTCCACTGGAATGGCCAGCCCGTTGCCGTCGTGCTGGCGCAGACACAGGAACAGGCCGATTACGCCGCCTCTCTGGTCGAAGTGGCCTATGAGAGCGCCCCCGCCGTCACCGCTTTCGACGAAGCCCGTCCGGGGGCCAGACCCGCGATGTTCATGGGCCAGCCGCTGCATGACGAGAAGGGCAAGGCCGAGGCTGCGCTGCAGGCTGCGGCCGTGCGGATCGATGCGACGTACCGGACCCCGCGCCACAACCATAACGCGATCGAGTTGCACGCCGTGACGGTGGCCTGGCAGGATGATGTCCTGCGCATCCACGACGCCTCCCAGCTTGTCAGTCATACCGCCTGGTCGCTCGGGCAGATGTTCGGCATTCCCGAGGACAAGGTCATCGTCACCTCGCCTTTCGTCGGCGGCGGTTTTGGCGGCAAGTGCATGTGGCAACATCATGTGCTGGCTTCCGCCGCCGCGCAGCTTTGCGGGCGCCCGGTACGACTCGTCCTGTCGCGCGAAGGCGTCTATCGGCTGGTCGGCGGCCGTTCGTTGACCGAACAGCAGGTCAGCCTTGGCGCGGATGCGGACGGCAAGCTGAAAGCGCTGATCCATCGCGGCCTCACCGCCAAGACGCCGTCGAACGTGATGCCGGAGCCGTTCATCCTCGCCGCCCGCAGCGCCTATGCCGCCGAGACGATCGAACTCGATGTGCATACGGTCGAACTGGACTTGCTGGCCAATACCTTCATGCGCGCGCCGGGCGAATCGGTGGGAACTTTCGCGCTGGAATCGGCCATGGATGAACTGGCCGAAGCGCTGAGCATCGATCCCATCGAACTGCGCATCCGCAACGAACCCGAGGCCGATCCGCTGAACGGACTGCCCTTTTCCTCGCGCCGCATCGTCGATGCCTGGCACACGGGCGCGCAGGCGTTCGGGTGGGAGACGCGTAGTGCGGTTCCCGCCAGCCGACGCGAAGGCGAATGGCTCATCGGCATGGGCTGCGCCAAGGGTACCTATCCCTACTACCGCATGCCCGGCGGCGCTGCACGGCTGACCATGACCCCGAAAGGCGCCAGCGTAGGGATCGCCGCGCACGAAATGGGAATGGGCACGGCCACCGCGCAAGTGCAGGTCACCGCCGAACGGCTCGGTTTGCCGATCGAGGCGGTGGATTTTCATTATGGCGATTCCACGCTTCCGGGCACCGTGCTGGCAGGAGGATCGCAGCAAACCGCCGCCATCGGCGCAGCCGTTATCGCGGCGCACCGCCTGCTTATCACGGAACTGCTGGAGATCGTCGGCAACGATTCCCCTTTGGCGGGCCTCAAGCCTGACGACGTGGCATGCCGGGATGCCGGTCTTTGCAAGCGTGACGAACCCGAGCGGCACGAGACATACGCATCGATCCTCGCCCGTGCGGGTCAGGACAGCATAGAAGTGACGGGCGAAGGGCCACCGCCGCTCGAACTCATGCACTGGTCGATGCACAGCCATGCGGCGATGTTCTGCGAGGTACGCGTCAATGCGATCACGGGCGAACCGCGCGTCAGCCGCTTCCTCGGTTCCTTCGACTGCGGGCGCATCCTCAATCCCAAGACCGCGACCAGCCAGTTCCGCGGCGGCATCATCATGGGCCTTAGCCTGGCGCTGATGGAGGAAACCCAGATCGACGAACGTAATGGCCGGGTGATGAACCCGAGCCTGTCCGAATACCATATCCCCGTCCACATGGATGTGCCCGAGATTGACGTGATCTGGACCGACATTCCAGACCCCCACACGCCGATGGGCGCGCGCGGCATCGGCGAGATCGGCATCACCGGCACGGCCGCAGCGGTCGCCAACGCTATCTACAATGCGACGGGAAAGCGAGTCCGCGACCTGCCGATCATGCTCGACAAGCTGCTGTGATGGATATCAGCAACCCTATGTAACGCCCGCCTCTCCGAACTCTTGTTCTGCTCTCGAGCGCGGATGATATTCCGGCGCGGTGCTTGATGCGATGGCCTCAATGAAGGCGGATCATGGCGGCAATTACCGCACGTCCATTGTCGATCTTCTCAAGCTGCTCGATCTCGATTCAAGTCTCGCCGCGCGCAAGGAACTTGGTGAGGAGCTTAACGTCCACGCCGGGGCGGACGGCACCGCGGAACAGAACATCGCCCTTCATCGTGCGGTGATGGACAAGCTCGCCAGCAATGGCGGCATCGTGCCGGATAGCCTGCGCGGTTGAGCTGGCTGGACGGGGCGGCGGCGCCGATTCGCGCTGTAGCCGCGTTTTCAACGCGTCTTGGTGGGGCGCGGAATAGTCATCCTGATCTGGTGAATGCTTCCCCGCCCCATACCGGCCTGCCCGCGTACGTGGCTTGGCGCCCCGCCGTATCGCCTTGCTAGATGCCGCATGCCGTGAAAATCGACGAGGTTACTCGGCGGAAGGCTTGTTACACGCCAGGCGGTTCGTCCTGCGCTTGCCGGGCCTGGCTCTGCGCGGAAAAGATTATTCCGCGTCGTCTACGCTACCTCGCAGAACCAGCGGGAGAAGAGCTTAACGCTGCTGCTGTGCTCCTGCTGCCCGTCAACGCCGACAGTGTTTCACCCCGCCCGAGCTTCGCACAAGAAACGCAACAATTCATCAGTGATGTCAGCCGTAGCCTGAAAGATCAACCTCGACCCCGTCACCTCCCAGCAACTTGACTGCAGCGTTGCGAATGGGCGGCAGGCTCGCCAGGCCAAGCGTGCCATGCAGCAACCTGATGCCCAGGCGGGTTTTCGGATGCATGAGCCGCGGCGCGATCTTGGGGATGCGCTGGCCATCTTCGACCATGGGCCGCATCTGCTTCTCGTAGGCGCTGAACGCCTGAGCGACCGTATCCCTGCGGGTGAGTTCCTCGGCCAGCACATAGCCGCCTGTAACAGCCAGGGTCGTACCGACGCCTGCCAATGGCGTGGCGCACCAGGCCGCGTCGCCGGTAAGAACAACGCGGCCCTTCGACCAGCGCGGCATCCGCACCTGTCGAAGCACGTCGAAGTAGAAGTCGTCGGCGTCGTGCATGGCCGCCAGTACGCGGGGTGTCTCCCAGCCTGCGTCCGAGAAGCGATCACGCAGGAATGCTCTTTGCCGTTCGCTATCCCATTCCTGTTCGCCGCCCGGCTCCTTCGAGAGGCACAGCATCGCACGGGTCGTCCCCTGATGATCGGGACGAAGCGAAACACTGCGCTTGCCAGGCGCATTGAACCAGCGCCACATCCGGTTGTCGTCCGGCGTTCGCGGGATGGTGAAGTAAGCGATGATCATGTTCATCCAGCGCGGCACGTTCTCGTCCGCAAAGATGATATCGCGAGTGGTCGAGCCGACCCCTTCCGCGATGACTACGGCGTCGTATCGCTCGATAGTGCCGCTCGCGAAGGTAACCGCCGCCATCTGCTCTTCTTCATCGATCGCGACGATGTGGTCATCGTAGCGAAACGCCACCTCGTTTCCGGTTGCGTCGTGGAGAAGCCGGGCGAGGTCGCCGCGCAGGATCTCCATCTCGGCTGTCGGGCCATCGCCTTCGATTTCGTCGGCATCGAACCTGGCTGCTTCGCTTCCGTCCTCGTTGACCCAGACCGTACCTTGCTCACCGGTTCCACAGTCGAGTGCAGCCTGTTCAAGCCCGAGGCGGCGCAGGACTTCGCGGCCGACACCGCGCACATCGACGTTCTGACCGCCGTCCCGGAACGCCGATGCCCGCTCGACCACCGTGACATCAGCGCCGTGACGGCCGAGCAGTGCGGCGACGGTGTTTCCGGCGATGCTGGCGCCGGTGACCAATATTTTGCGCGTCATGGTTATGCTCCTCGCCGAAAGGATGCCGGCCGTTGTGACGATGTTCCCGCCCGGAGACTGGAACCCTCGCCGAGGCGCAGGCTTTGCCGTTTAAATAACACTGGTGCTCTTGCTCATGGGCAATGCCGTCCCGCTGCCCCAGCGGACGCCTCGCCCATGCCGCCTGAGAGTTCCCGCGTCACCAAATCGATGGCTTTGATCATGGAAGTTGGCTTGCCGCTGTCGCACTCTTGCGCCCGGCCTGGGTCGGCGCAGATGCCGGGGATGGCGTCTCGTGCGCCTCGGCCAGTTTATCGCGGCATTGGAGTGCGCGTTTCTTACCAGCGCCATCTGTTCTCTCGCTTGAACTGACTGCCGCTTAGGTGAACCGCGCAGCCAGTTCTTTTGCTTCGTCATTCCCGCCCTGCGTTGCGTCTCCCGCAAATCAGGTTCGCGGCTCCGTCAGCGGCGGACGGGCTTTCATCCTCCCTGGATGCGGACGGAATGGGATCCGCGTCCTTGGTCGGGGGGCGATTGGCAAAAGGCTTGGCTTCCGCGCCGGCAAGTCCACGGCCGCCTTCGCGATCGGTCTCGGCTTGCGCGTCCACTTCTTCTTGCACGGATGTCTTTTTATTCGAGGCTGGGCCCGGACCTATCGAAACATCGCTCATGAATATCGCTCCTCTTCTTCGAGACTTGGGCCCATGCCCGTCCTGTTTTGCTGCAATGTGCCCTTCCCGGCGCTCGGTAAGCCACCGGGCAGGCTGTCGTCGCGCTGCATTCGCGCGAGGCTGGCCGCGTCATTACCTGCTGCATCGACCGCATCGATATTGGCCCCCGCCTCCATCAGACGGGTATCGTGTCGCCGCGCCCCAGCCTGGCAGCGTCGAACAGCAGTTCCTGCTCGCTCGGGCGAAGGGAGCGGCGGCAGTTGGCGCGGCGTCAATGGCGTTCGATCTTCCGGCTCGTTCAGCGGGCGCATGATCGTGGTTCCTTGAATGGTCCCCAAATGGACGCACAAGGTTCCTAGATTGGGGCGATTTCGTCGAACACGCGAGCCACGATGACCGCGCGCGCGTCATCGTTGACGTCCACCGAAACGGATATCGGCTCGGAAAGCGGCGCGTCGTGGCGCTCCGGCTCCAGATGGGTCGCGGTATCCCCGCCGCTGGGCGTATCGCCCGCGCTGTTTTGATCGCCGAACGACGATACGAACACGTCGGTTCGCTCGAAGCCGTATTCCTGTACCAGTCGCTCGATTGCCAGTTCGGCGTCGCGGCGACTGTTGAATGTGCGCTCTATCGTGGTGTTCATGTCGCTATCCTTTGGTTCGCAGTGCCTGAGGTCAGCGCCTCTTTATCGAGGCACGCCATGGTCATTCGGCGGAGCCGGGCTGCGCCATCTTGCGATGCTGCTCGGCCAGGATCGTCGCAGGAGTGACATGCGCCACCGCCGCCTGGATCTTGTTCTTCCATCCCGAGACGATGTGGGCATCGCCGTTCATCACCGCGTTCCACCCGTCGCGGGCGACGTCGGCCGGATCGCTCTTGCTTTCTGACGCGCCCACGCTGGTGTCGAGCATGTCGGCGCGATCGAAGAACTCGGTCTCGACTGGTCCGGGCATGAGTGTCGTGACAGTCACGCCCTTTGCCTCCTTGATCTCGTTGCGCAGCGCGTCGGCGAAGCTGTCCACGAAAGCCTTGGTGCCGTTGTAGACCGCCTGAAAGCTGCCCGGAATGAAGCCTGCGATGGACCCGGTAATCAGTACTTTGCCATCGTCGCGTGCCACCATTCCCTTGAGCACCTGTTGCAACAGATAGAGGGTGCCGGTGATGTTGGTATCGACCACCCGGCGCCAGTCAGCGACATCCTGCTCGAGGAAACCGTGGCCCAGCCCCCGGCCCGCATTGGCGCAGAGAAGATCAATGCGGCGGCCGGCAGTGGCGGCCAGCAAGGTATCGACGCCTTCCAGGGTCGACAGGTCGGCTTGCACCGCGTCTACCGAAACGCCGTGCAGCCGAAAGTCCTGTGCGGCCGCCTCGATCAGTCCTTCATCTGCGACGACGAGCAGGTCGTAGCCGTTTTCGGCGGCGATGCTCGCCAGTTCGAAGCCGATGCCGGTGGAGGCGCCGGTGACGATCGCGAATTTGTCAGCCATGATGCGTGTCCTATTCTGCCGCGACGGCGGTTTCGGTGAAGCCGGGCTTGAGCACGACCTTGGTGACTTCGTCCTGGTTGTCGTGGAACATCTTGTAGCCCTTGGGCGCGTCCTCCAGGCTCATGCGGTGCGAGATCAGGAAGGTTGTGTCGATCTTGCCCTCGACGATCGCGTTGAGCAGCCCCGGCATGTAGTGCTGCACGCTGGTCTGCCCGGTCTTGAGCGTCAGGCCCTTTTCCATGAAGGCGCCGAGCGGGAACTTGTCGACGATGCCGCCGTAGACGGCGGGCATCGAGACGCGGCCACCCTTGCGGCAGGCGACGATGGCCTGGCGGATCGAGTGGATGCGATCGGTGCCAAGCATCAGCGAGGCCTTGATCTGATCGACCACATTATCGACGAAGAAACCATGCGCTTCCAAGCCCACCGCGTCGATGACTGCGTCAGGTCCGATGCCACCGGTCATCTCCATCAGCGCTTCGTAAGTCTTCGATTGCTTGAAGTTGATGGTCTCCGCTCCGAACCTGCGCGCGAGGTCCAGCCGGTGGGGAAAATGGTCGATGGCGATCACCCGCGCCGCGCCCATCAGGAAGGCGGACTGCACCGCGAACAGGCCGACCGGGCCGCAGCCCCACACCGCGACAGTGTCGCCCGGCTCGATGTCGGCGTTCTCGGCCGCCTGCCAGCCGGTGGGCAGGATGTCGGACAGGAACAGCACCTCGTCGTCGTCGAGCCCGTCTGGCACCACGATCGGGCCGACGTCGGAGAACGGCACGCGCACGTACTCCGCCTGGCCCCCGGCGTAGCCGCCGGTCAGGTGGCTGTAGCCGAACAGGCCCGACATCGGCTGACCGTAAAGCTCCATGCCGATGTCCTGGTTGTCGGCCGGGTTGCCGTTGTCGCAGGCGGAGTACTGGTGCTTGCCACAGTGGTAGCAGCTGCCGCAGGCGATGGTGAAGGGAACGACGACGCGCTGGCCCTTGACCAGCGTCGATCCCGGCCCGGTCTCGACGACTTCGCCCATGAACTCGTGGCCGAGGATGTCGCCCGCCTTCATGGTGGGGATATACCCGTCGTACAGGTGAAGGTCCGATCCGCAGATCGCGGTCGAGGTGATCTTGATGATGGCGTCGCGCGGGTTGAGAATTTCGGGATCGTCGACCGTATCGACGCGGACGTCATGCTTGCCGTGCCAGGTGAGCGCGCGCATCAGGCTGTCTCCTCGTGAAGCTGCGCGCGGGTGCGCGACGAGGTGGCTACTTCGCCGGTTTCCATGAGCTGCTTGAAGCGCCGCAGATCGCGCCGCGCCTGGATCGCCGGTTCGCGCTGGAACATCTTTGCGATGAGCCTGCCCACCACGCCAGCGGGCGGGTCGTAGACGATCGTGGCGGTGACGATGGTGCCGCGATCGCCTGCGTCGCGAAATTCGATGCGGCCGCTGTTGGGCACGTCGGCATCTTCGGTGGAGGCCCAGGCGATCAGTTCGCCCTCCTTCTCCTCGGTGACGAGCGCGTCCCATTCGACCGTCCTTCCGCCTGGCGCCTTGACGACCCAGTGCGAGCGGGTCGGCGACAGCACGTCGACCCGTTCGACGTTGTCCATGAACGTGGGCAGCCGTGCAAAGTCGCGCCAGTAGGCATAGAGTTCCGCGCGGGGCCGGTTGATCGTCACGGTCCGACCGATCAAGGTGTCACCCCGCGTTTCTGGGAGGGTCTGCAAGGCGGCGTCGCGGGTCTCGCGGGATTTTGAGGTGGTAGGCGGCGCGTCGTCGTTCACGGTTGCCATTCCTGCTCTCCATGTTTTCGGATGTGCTGGTGGTCCGGTCGGACCTGACCACTGTTGCAAATGAAACGATCGCCGCGCCCATAAAGACCCGGCACGATCTAAAGATAATCCCGCGGCAGGCACGGCTGGGCCCGATAGGTCAGCATTCGAAACCGTCGAGCAGGCGTTCGACGCGCACGATACGATCGGCTTCGCTCGGCAGTGCCTCGGCAAGGATCCACCGTCCCTTGCTTTGCGCCAGGCCCGTGGCGGCGAAGTCGATCGGGCAATCGCGGCGCGGAGTGAGTGCAATCGCGGCCGGGCCCGCGTCTATGCGCGCGATCCGCAAAGCCCGCGCGGTCAGGCGGATGCGGGCATGGGCCAGCAGCATCGCCGCTTCGGCGGGCAGCGTTCCGAAGCGATCCAGAAGTTCATCATCGAATGCATCGAGCGCCTCTTCGGTCTCGATACGCGCGAGCCGCAGGTAAAGGGACAGCCGCAGATCCGCCTCCGGGATCCAGCTCTCGGGCAGCACGCCGCTCATGCCCACGCAGAGTTCGGGACTCCAGCGCTCGGCGTCCTCGCCGCGCGCAGCCTTCAGCGCGACACGGAGCAGATGCTGGTAGAGATCGACGCCGATCAGCTTCATGTGCCCGGCCTGATCATCGCCGACGAGGTCGCCTGCTCCGCGCATGTCGAGGTCCTGGCCACTGATCGCGAAACCCGCGCCCAGCCGGTCGAAAGTCGCGAGCGTGCGCAGCCGCTTGAGCGTGCGCGCGGCGATAGCATCCTCGCTTTCGATCAGCAGGATCACCTGCCCGCGCCGGTTGCCGCGCCCGACGCGGCCGCGCAGCTGGTGCAGTTGTGCCAGGCCGAAGCGATCGGCACGCCAGACGATCATGGTGTTCGCGCGCGGCACGTCGAGGCCCGCTTCGATGATGTTGGTCGCCAGCAGGATATCCCCCCGGCCAGCCCCAAAGCCGACCATGACGTCGTCGATTTCGGCCGCTGACATTTTACCGTGTGCTTCGACCACCACCAGATCGGGGGCCGCGCGTTTTATCTTCGCGGCGACTTTCGCCATGTCCTCAATACGCGGCACGACCACGAAGCTCTGGCCTCCCCGCCCCTTTTCGCGAGTGAGCGCGGTACGGACGAGCACATCGTCATACTGCCCGATGCTGGTGCGGATAGGCTGGCGCCGGGCGGGAGGCGTGGCGATGACGGACATCTGCTGCAGGCCCACCAGCGCGGCCTGCAGGGTGCGCGGGATCGGCGTGGCGCTCAGGCTGAGGACATGGACGGTCCCCAAGCCGCGCAAACGGGCCTTGTCGGCAGCGCCGAAGCGCTGCTCTTCATCGATGACGACCAGCCCCAGCCTGGCGTAGTTCACGCCCTTCGCCATCACCGCGCCGGTGCCCACGACGATACCGATCGAGCCATCTGCAAGCCCCGCTTTCACAGACTTCCGTTCTGCCGCACTGCTCAGCCGTGACAGGCCGGCGACCTCGATTTTCGTTCCCTCGAAGCGGCGGCGGAACGTCTCCAGGTGCTGCCGCACGAGGACGGTGGTCGGCGCGGCGACCACGACCTGGAAGCCGGCCAGCGCTGCCAGAGCGGCAGCCCGCAGCGCGACCTCGGTCTTGCCATAGCCGACGTCGCCGATGACCAGCCGGTCCATCGGCCGGCCGCTCGCCAGATCGTCGCGGACGGCTGCGATGGCTCCCGCCTGGTCGGCCGTTTCGTTGAAGGGGAAGCGGCCCGCGAAGCGTTCGTAGGCGGCAGGGTCGGGCACCATGACCGGCGCTGTCAGCGTCTCGCGCTCACGCGCCAGAAGCGTCAGGGCTTTCGCGCTCTCGTCGATCGCGGCGTTGATCGCCGCGCGGCGCTTGTCCCAGGATGAGCCATCCAGCTTGTCCAGGCTCACCGCGTCGCCGTCAGCGCCGTATCGCCAGATCCGGTCGGCCTCATCGACAGGGACCAGCCGCCGAGCACCACCCGCATACTCGAGCACGATCCTGTCGATCGGGGACTGGTCGTCGCCCGCGCCGACCGGCGAGGCCTCAAGCCCCCGCACGCGCCCGACGCCATGGTCCTCGTGGACCACCACGTCGCCGCTGCGCACTTCGATGCCGACGTGCCACGGGTTCGCGCCGGTTGGGCCACCAACGCCGATCAATGCGCGACTGCCCATCAGGTCTACCGCCGCGACGAGAACGATGCGCTCGTCGACGTATCCTGCATCGATCGGCACCGTCAGGCTGCCGCCGCAGCCTGACGGCAGGTCATCCAGTGCCGCCCATGCGTCCAGTTCCACGATTTCCATCGACAGGCGCCGGACGACCTTGCCGCGCAGGAAGCGCAGGTCTCGCGCACTGCCCGCCAGCACGAACTTGCGTCCCGCAGCGAGCCGCGGCTTTACGAAGCGCGCCATGGCGGTAAGCGGCGAACGCTCGTTGGCGAACCGCGGCACCGGCGTGAAGTCCGCGTCAAACGGAGCCGCCCTCCAATCCTTGCAGTCCTTTTTCCAGGCGATGTCGTCAATCGCATCCAGGCGATGGGGCGCACCGCCCATAGCGTCGCGGGCAAGCTGGATGAAGCGCCTGCGGCGATGGTCGGCTTTATCGGAAAGAGCGAGTACCCCCGGCGTCAGGTGGGCAAGGATGGACGTCGGCTGGTCAATCGGCGGTTCGGCGGCGCGGCCGATCTCCAGACGCTCCAGATCGCCAACCGTGCGCTGCGTGCCGGGATCGTACGAGCGGATCGCGGCGATCCTGCCCGCTGCCAGCTCGATGCGGGCCGGGCCGCCGGCGTCGGCGGGAAAGATATCGATGACCTCGCCGCGCACCGCCATTTCGCCCGGTTCGTCAACGCGGTCGTCGGCGACATACCCCAGCTCTTCGAGGTGTATCGCGAACGATCGGGTGTCCGCGTCGTCCCCGGGGTGCAGCGTGGGCGGGGCGCTGTCGAACGCATCAGGCGCGGGATAGCGCCGCGCTGCGGCTTCTCCGCTCAGGATGCAGGCGACGGAAGTGCCTTGCACCAAGCGAAGGGCCCGCAGAGCCGACGCGCGGCGCCCCGCGTTCGCCGGCGTCGCGGGAGCCGTGTCCCCCGGAAGTGCGTCGCTGGAGGGCACGTGGACGACATGCCCTTGCGGCGCCAGCGCCTTGACGACTTCGGCCAGGGCCTCGGCCTGCTGCTCGTCGTCCGCCAGGAAGGCGATGGACCTCTCGGCGAGGGTTTGCGCGATGCGCACCGCAGTGAACGCCAGGTTCACGCCGCACCTGAGACGCAGTCGCGCCGTTGGGTTGCGGGGCGTATTGCCCAGTGACTGAGCTCCAGCCGCATGGTCATGTCAGTCAGATTCCGCTCCTTGCCTGTGAAGCTGATCGCCTGCGAGGTGCGGCGACTATCCTGGCTCCACAACGCACAGAGAAAGCGAAAGAAAAGGGGCCCGCCGGCTAAATTTGATTGATCTGTGTTGATGGCGGCATCGCGCCGCACCGGCGTCACCGGGCGGCTGAGCCGAGTCACACCGTTTCGTCAGGCTCCCTTCGCGCGCTGGTCTTCAGGATAGTCTTCGGGCCTGACGGTGCTTTCCGAAGGTCGGTCCTTCAGTTTCTCCGGCTTCTGGCCGCTTTCATTCTGCTTGTGCGGATCGAATGAGTCCGGGCGCGCATCGCCCATCGGGCCGCGCGGAGTTTCCGGATCGCTTTGGGACATGTTGATTTCCTTCGGTTCGGGGCGTGGATAGGGCCGCCGCCCGGTATCGAGGAAGAAAGCCTCCGGCAGGCCCCCGCGTTCCCGGAAGACGCAACGAAGTTATCCTTTCCTACGACCGGGCGCAGGTCAGTCCGGGTCCTTGCGCCTCCTTCGGCGGCCCTTTGTTAGTGGGTCCGGTTTCTTCGGCGGTGTCCATCCAGGAGGTGGCTTTACGTGCCCGCGGCTTGTGCCCAGCCCCATCGCTCCCGGTTGTTGACGAACGAGACCGGAGGGATCGACGTCCTGTGCCGGCCCACCAACCGGCATGCCGCGCAACAGGCTGATCCGGTCGCGCAATTGCGCTGCCTGCTCAAAATCTCCCTGCGCCGCGGCGTCGTGCATTGCACGGTGCAGGTCCCGTAGCTGCTCGTCCTGGCGGCCCATCACCTGAACGCCCACCGCAGCGCCTGCGCGACGCCCAGCGTGCCCGCGCGCACCAGCGGCGTTCGAAGCGGCGAGGGAGACAGGCCATGGAGCGAGCGAGCCCAGCGTGGCAGCAGATCGACACCGGCCTGTCCGGCGAGCCTCCCTGGCAGGCCCGCGAGCCGGTTCGCTGCGATCGGATGCAGGATCAGCCGGGCGACTTCGGCCGTTCGCGCATCCGCCCTCAGCGCCGGACGCATCCCGGTCATCAGGCGGTTCGCCTCGGCCCGCGTGCGCGGCAGGGGTTCTGCCCCCAGCGCCCCGCCGATCAAGGCCATCTCGGCAAAGTAGCGATCCTGATCCGCACGCGACATCCAGGGCTCACCGTAGCGAATCCAGGCGTCGAGGAAGCTATGGGTCTCTGTGACATGCACCCACGCCAGAAGCGCGGGGTCGTTCGCTTCATACGCCGTGCCGTCCGGCAGATGCCCCTTGACGCCATCATGGACGGACCGGACCCGCCTGATCATAGCCTCGGCTGCGGACCGATCGGCATACGTGGTTGTGGCGATGAAGCGGGCGGTACGCCGCAGCCTGCCGTGCATGTCGGCACGAAAATTGGAATGGTCCCACACCCCTGCCAGAACGCCGGGATGCAGCATCTGCAGCAAAAGGCTGGCGATGCCGCCCGCCATCATAGAGGCGACGTCACCATGGACCCGCCAGGCGACCGATGTCGGCGCGAACAGCGCGTTTCGGCTCCTCACCACCGGTGCCTCGCCTTGCTCGCGGTCGTTGAACATGCCGACGACCTGTTGACGGATGGCCCGCTTGACCGGGTTGGACGTGCGATTGCTTTCGCTCATACCCGATACCAACGTGTCACCGTCGCAATCGCTCCTGGGACTGCGGGCGCGTCAGCGTGCGCCAGGTGCGTTCATGGGTTTGCAACAAGCCGCACGGGTACGCCCTTTGAGCCAGGCGTTCGCGATTGCTCGTCATGATACCATACGGGGATAAGCGAATTCATCTCGGGATAGTATGCGCCGATGCAGCCGCGCGGGAGCAGGAAGGGGGTGACGGTCAACCCGCTTACCTCCCGGTGGACCCCGTCGCCGGCATCGCCGACCAGCCCGATAACCTGACCTTGCACCAGTCCGGACTCGGCGATGTCGTCCGGGTTCATGAGCACGACGTCCCGCGTGCCCTCGATACCGCGCAGACGGTCGGAATAGCCGTAGATCGTGGTGTTGAACTGATCGTTCGACCGTAAGGTCATCAGGCGGAAACGACCGGGCGCGTCCTCAAAGCCGATCGAGCGCATGGCGGTGGGCACGCTGAATTGCGCCTTGCCGCTTTCAGTCTTCCATATCCGGTCACGCGCCGGATTGCCGCGATGAAACCCGCCCGGCGTGAAGACGCGCCGGTTAAAGTCGTGGAACTGCTCGGGATAGGTTTTCTCGATGCAATCGCGGATCTTGGCGTAGTCTCCTGTCCATTCGTCCCAGCGCACGTTGGAATTAGCTGGAAGGGTCGCCTTGGCGATGCCTGCGACGATCGCTGTTTCCGAGCGGAGATGTTCGGAGGCCGGTGTGTTCTTGCCGAGCGAGCCGTGGATGCACGAAAGCGAATCTTCCATCGTCACGGCCTGCGAACCGGTTGCCTGGACATCCTCCTCGGACCGGCCCAGGCAGGGCAGCAGGTATGCGACTTCGCCGTTCACCAGATGGCTGCGGTTGAGCTTGGTCGCAATCTGGACGGTGAGACGCAGTCTGGTCCAGGCCTCCTCCATCCGCTCGCGCTCGGGAATGGCGCGGATGAAGTTGCCGCCCAGGCCGATGAACGCCTTGAGTTCGCCGGACAGGATCTTTTGGCAGGCCTTGATGGTGTTCAGGCCCTCGTCGCGCGGTGGATCGAAGCCGAACTGCTCCGCCAGCCTGTCGAGCGGCACGAGTTCCGGCTTTTCCGAGATACCTACGGTCCGCTGACCCTGCACGTTGGAATGTCCGCGCACGGGAGAGATGCCGGTACCCTCGCGACCGACATTGCCCTTGAGCAACCACAGATTAGTGAGCGCGGCGATGTTCTGCGAGCCGTGGACATGCTGGGTCAGCCCCATGCCGAACATGGCGATCGCACGGGGCGCTTCGATGTAAATCTGGGCCGCTTCACCGAGATCTTCACGCGAAAGGCCGCTCTCGCGTTCGATGTCGTCCCAGCTAGTCGCCTCTGCGTGGGCCTTCATCTCGGCGAAGCCGTCCGTGTGCTGGGCGATGAAATCGACATCAAGGACGTGTTGATTCTCGTCCCGCCAACGGATCTCTTCCGCCGCCAGGACGTGCTTGATCAATCCCGTTATCGCCGCGATGTCGCCACCCGCCTTGACCTGCAGGTAGAGCGTGGAAATCTCGGTCTTCTTCGTCGTGAGCATTTCCAACGGGCTCTGGGGGTTCTTGAACTCCTCAAGGCCCTTCTCCCGGATCGGATTGAACGTGACAATCTTCGCGCCGCGCTTGACCGCCTTCTGCAGTGGGTGAAGGAGGCGCGGGCTGTTTGAGCCGGTGTTCTGCCCGAAGAAGAAGATCGCGTCGCACACGTCGAAATCGTCCAGGACGCAGGTGCCGACCGGAGATCCGATCACTTTCTTCAACGCAACCGAGGTCGTCTCGTGGCACATGTTGGAACTGTCGGGCAGGTTGTTATGGCCATACAGCCTGGCGAAAAGCGCATAGAGGTAACTGGTCTCCAGGCTTGCGCGGCCTGAGGCGTAGAACACCGCCGAGCCGGGATCGATCGCTTTTAACTCGCGTCCGATCGCTGCGAACGCGTCCTCCCAGGAACACGCGACATACGTGTCGCTCGCCGCTTCGTAACGCATGGGATGGGTCAGGCGGCCTTGCTGTTCGAGGTCGTAATCCTTCCATGTCCGCAGCTCGCTGACGGTATGCCCGGCGAAGAACTCGGGGGTGCAGCGATGGCTCGTCAATTCCCAGAGCGTGGCCTTGGCACCGTTCTCACAGAACTCGAACGCATGTGGCTTGGCTGGTTTTCCCCATGCGCACGAGACGCACATGAAGCCTTTGACCTTGTTTTGCCGCCTCAGTGTATCGAGGGCGCCCGGCGTCGGCCGTTCGCGCCAAGCGGTCTCGACGATGCCGCGTACAGAGCCCCACCCACCTTCGGCACCATCGTAATGGATTGTGCCGTCCTGTTCATCAATCATGGGAAATTCCAGCTATGGAGCGCGGAAAAGGATGTGGCGCGGCTTGGATTTGGTCGAAAGCGCCCAGCCCAGCGGCCATATCGCGAAGAGGCCGGCGTTGCTGAAGCGCCGGCCGATCTACCACTTACTCTGCCGCAATGTCCTGTGGCGTGCGGGGGTCGTGGATAGGACAGCCGTTGACCCGGCCGCGAAAGGCGGCCGAGCGACGGTAGGTTTCGTTGCGAGCGCGGTTGATGTTGCCCAGCGGCTGGTGCGCGGTGACCCCCCGCCAGATGTTGAAGCTCAGCGCATCGTCCTGCCGGTCGCTCGTCCCGTGCTGCCAGCTGATCTGCGGTTCGATCTCGAGCGTGGCCACCGTCAGGAACGGGCTTTCGTCTTCGCTCCATTCGACGGTCGAATCCTCGACGGGCATCTTATCGAGATCGGTGTTGAGCTGGACACGCAGTTCCCATTCGCCACCATGCTCGATCAGAGCGCGGCTGACGTCCTCTCGCAGTGCATCGGGGCGGTCGGTCACGTCGATCTTCACGCCCGTCAGCGAGGTCAGCGAAGGGGCCACCGGCACGAGGCTGAACTTCGCGATGTAGTTGCCGAACCGATACGGGGTCTGGGTATAGTAGGTCTCGCCCAGAGGGTGGACCTGCGGGGCGCCTCCCATCTGCTGGATCGTCGGCGATTCGTAGCCCACGGCGGACAGCGCGGCGTTGACGCCCTGCAGCACTGAGGAGAGCACTTTCTTGCCGCCTTCTGCGACATCCGTGGTTTTAGCCAGCAGTTTCAAGTTTTTGAGGAACGCAGCGGCATCGGGAGCGGTGAAGACGGGTCCGTTGACCATGATGAAATCCTGCGAGGTTTCGCCTTCGGATCCAGGCAACCGATCACCGGGAACATCCATGATCTTGAGCGCCAGCCCGCGCGGAAGGGCAATCGCATCGTCGAGTACATCGCCTGCATTGGTGGAGATGCGGATGACAGCGTCGAAGCTGGCAGGTTGCGAAAAAATTCCCTGGGCGAGTTCCGGGGGAAGCCCGGTGTTCACTGTCAAGCGGCCGATGGCAATGCCATGTGCCTTGGCATGAACGGCCCGGAAACCTGTCTTGTAATCCTGAGCGGTCGTTTGCTGGATGGAATCGAATTGTTCTTTGAGCCCCCGTATAGTTTCTGCCTCATCCTGCTTCACTTGCTCGACCGAAGGAGAAAAACGGATGGGATGGGTCATGGCGCGTGTTCCTGTGAGATTTTAAGTATCTAACGCTGACAACGGACAGCAAGTTTCCCGCGCCGCAGGCCCAGACTAAATAGAGGTTGGCCAGCTATCGGGAGTTATCGGCGCGATAGACTCGAACGCACGGCGAGGCATCAGCAGCACCAGCTGGTCGCACTCGAACACGACGGCGCCGCGCGGAACCGGCCGCAGCTCTTCGGCGATCCCGGCGGCCACGGCGGTCGCCACGACTACATAGCTCACCGCGCCGGACCTGCATTCCATGAGCGCCTCGACGGCTTTGCCGATAGGTGTGCCGTCGCCGTCCAGCACGGGCATGCCCGCAATTCCGGTAGCAGTGAACAAGGTGGGAGAAGGTGCCCCGCGACTGGCCGCCTTGGCGGATCGCCCACCATCTTCATACGCGCTTTGCCTTCCCAGCCAGCGCCATATGCCGACGAGATTAACGAACGTCAGAAATCCGTTGGCTGCGATCAGGCTGACTTGTCCTGAGCCAAGCCCGACGATCGTCCAGGCAACCGAACCGATGGTAAAGACCACGAAGCCCCATCCCGTCACACGGGCGCCCAGGTTGATGGCGGTCATCATGGCCGCAATCATCGTTGCGATCGGAGCCAGCCACTCTGCGATGTCGGTCAGTGTCCAGTCCTCCCTATATTGCAGACCGCATCGGGTGTTTGGGTCTTTGCTGCCACTCAACGCTTGAAAGCATGCGATCGGATGAGGTTACGGGTCAAAATCGCATTGATGCAGATTGATTTTGAGCTGATACGGTCATGTCGTTTTGGCGGCGTACCAGGCAGCGTAAGGGGTAGTCCTCGCCATATGGCGATTGAGGTCCGGCGCTCCGTCATCCCACCAGACCTGTCCCCGTTCTCCCAAAGCCTGCTTGGCCCGATCGACTGCCGCGCGCGCCTCGTCTTCGGCAACGGTGTCTTTTGACCGCCGCGCCGCCGCTATCGCACGGCGGGCCTTCATCAGTTCTGTCACCAGATGTGCTCGGCGGTCTTCGGGAAGGCGGGGATCGGACATCCGCCATAGCCGGCCGCGAACCACGAAGTAGCGGCCGTCCGGCGTGACGGGATGGTCCCGCGCGGTTGGCAGCCTGTCAGCCATAGAACGAAGTCGCAAGCCTTGTGCGTACCCTGCCGGGTTTCCGCTGCAGGATCGAATTGCTCAACTGCTTTTCCGGATGGGTATATACTGGCAGATAAAGGTGGGTTCGATGCCGGGAGAAGCCGGCGTCAAATGCACGTAAAGTCGATCGCCGACCGGCTGGTCGGTCAGGCAGAAAGCTTGTTCCGCTTCATACAGGTCGTCCTTGTGCGGATCGGCCCAGTGCCTGACCGACTTCATCGCGCGCGATTTGGCCTTGCCCTCGCTTTCAGCCACGACGAAGACATTGCGGTGTCGTTCCGCGAACTCCCCAGGCTCGTAGCCGCCGAGATTGACGAAATAGAGTTTCTCGGGCCCGGTGAACGGCTCGGAGCGCAGCGAAACGTCATGGCCATCGGCATGGGTTATCTGTGCCCAGCAATCGATGTGCAGACTTCGGGGCACGCCCCACCAGTCCCGGCGCAAAGCTGCGTAGGTCTCCTCGATCACGTCGGCGACTACGAACCGCACGTCGTGGACTTCGATGTTGGCGCCCGGAAATTCGCCGCCGATGTAGATTGCGAACAACTTCATGACAGGGCCATGCCCTTGGCATGGCTGGCTGGTTCGCCCGCAACCGCGCTTTCCCGGACAAGGGCGGCGGCCAGTTCCGCGCCCACGACCCGGCCCATCTCGCAGGAGCTGGTGATCCCCTGGATGAAGGGATGCCTGCCCATGATGAAAGGCAGGCTCAGACAGAAGAGCTGGTCGGCCGGGAGGTCGGGCGATATGGGATGAAACTCGTCGTCGATGACGATGCCCCGCGCAGGACCGCGTATCGGCTCGGCGGCCACGTCGCGCACGATGCCCTGATCGCGCAGCGATGCGAACGGGAAGTCCTTGGCTGTCAGAGCACGCTGGCCGGTAGCCTCGATGAAAACGGGGAAATGGACCGCCTTACCGTCGAGGTGCAGGACAGCGCCGCTTTCCGCCCGGTGACTGTCGATCCGGTAGTTCTCGCCCACTCGCAAGACGTCGAGCTTGCCCGCTTTGTGAAGCGCCAGCATGCGCTTGATCGATTCGTGCGGAACCGTAGCGTAATCGTCGACGAACACGGGTTTGAAGAAGCGAGAGAAGCGTTGGAAATCCGCATCATCGAGATGCGGTATGAGGCTTTGGATGACTTCGTGCATGCGCAAGATCGCGTAGCGCCACGCCACGGTGCGGCGTGCCTGGTAATCCGCCTGCGCTTGTGCCAGGTTCCGATCAGCCCACACAAATGGGTCAGTCGCCATACGCTCGGCAAAGTAGCCGTCGCAGAATTCTTCCATATCGAGCCGGTCGAGCCCTACCCGCTCTGCATAAGCGCCATCGGCTGCGGCCAGCTCCTGCTTGAATAGCCCAAAAGCTCGATCGAGAAGGTCGTCCATCTGCCCGGCAATAAGGGCTTCGATGGCTTCGTCGTTGCAGATGGCGAGCGGCTCATAGGGAATGGGAAAATAGAAGTCCGCTTCGGGAAGCAGCCCCTTGCGCGAGAGCATGGTCATATGGAAGTCGCCGGTGCCGACGCGGGGCGCGTAGATGAGCCCACCCTGCCCATCATCAACGAACGCGCCATGGCTTACCGCCAGCGCCACCGCAGCATCGATCGCGGTCAGCGACGAACCGCGAATGCCGATCCGGCAGGCGCGAATTTTCTCGATCTCGGAAGCAGGCCAAGGGCTGAGGAAGTAACCCGGCCGCACTTCCGGTTGGGCTGGCCATTGATGACCGGTTGCAAGCACGACATGGTCGAAGAGGGTCTCGAAAACACCTCCCCGCTCCGGCCGCACGACCAGGGTCATTCCATCGTTTCCGCTCGTCGCATCGATGACTTCGCACCGCGTACGCACGTTCACCTTCACACCGGCGCACGTGGCCCGCTCGAGCATCGCCTGAAGCTGATCGTAGAAGTACTCGCCGAGCAGCACGCGCGGGTAGAACGCGCGATCATCGATCTGCTCGCGATCTATGCGCAGTTCTGAAAGCCGATCGTCGCTCTGCCGGTGGAGCCAGTCGACCAGTGTCTCCTCCAGCGGCGGAATCTCAACGCTGGCGATGTTGGACAGCATAGCCGGATCGTTCCAGCCGGGCCGATACGGGGTGCCCCGTCCAACGCTCGCCTGCTTTTCAAACAAAGTGAGTTCGAATGGCGGCGACTCCTGTTGCAGCAAGGCATGCAGCGTGTAGATGGTGGTCGGGCCGGCACCGACGAACGCGACAGATCGGGTCATTTCCGCAAAATGCGCAGGACATGGGATCGGCTCCCCCGAAACGGTTTGATCCCTGTTAATGGCTGCGAACTATGCGACCGGCTCCAGGCGATGAGGCCGTGATCCGCCTAGACAGGGCAATCTCGAAAGCATGGCGTATCGCACCCACCTGATTTGCTGATCTCAGACCTTCCTACTTTGGAGGGCTCGGTCTCGCGGTTGAAGTGCGTGCGGTTCGCAAGACCAGGGGATGTCGTGCATTCCGTCCCCGATATCGGCATGCCCAAGTCAGCGGCAATAGAGAGCTCAGCGATTCTATTCGTCACCGGTAGGCAGGTCAGCAATCTGGGCCAAGAGTACATCCAGCGCGAAGGGCTTCGTGACCAGCCTCATGCAAGGCTCCAACTGGCCGTTGGCCACGACGGCGTTCTCTGCAAAGCCGGTGATGAAAATCACCTTGAGATCTGGACGGGTGACCCTTGCCGCGTCAGCGACCTGACGGCCGTTCAGCCCCCCTGGCAAGCCGACATCCGTGATAAGCAGGTCGATCGCTGCGTTTGAATCGAGCAACGTCACCGCCGTAGGTCCATCATCCGCCTCGAGCGTCACGTGGCCCATTTCCTCAAGTAGCTCACAAACGAGCATGCGGATGGTCGGCTCATCATCCACGACCAGAACGGTCCGCTTGCCTGTCTCGGGGATCGCGCATGCCACTTCGAGCGGCTCTGCGGCATCGACGTTGCCGTAGTGTCTTGGCAGATACAGACACATGGTGGTCCCCATACCGACCTCGCTGTAGGCGCGCACTTGTCCCCCTGATTGCCGCGCGAATCCGTAGATCATGGAGAGGCCCAATTCCGATGCAACATTACCATGATGCTTTCGGAAATTTTTGCACGCGCCTCACTCTGGCGAATGGGACCACCACGATTTCCTGCAACTTTCTGATGCACGACTCTGGGTTGGCCGACATCCAGCGTCCTGATGCTGTGCAGCATGAGGTGGCCGATCTGCCGCACGAAGTGCTCCAGTATCTATTGGGAAGCCGGTATTGCGAGACAGACCATCTCTCCAATATCGCCTGGGAATTGTTCGGACACATACCCGCGGGGTGGCAGCGGGTAAGGGCCATCGTCGATTTTGTTCATCGCCACCTGACGTACGGCTACGAGCACGCCCGCGCTACGCGAACGGCGTACGAAGCCTACAACGAGCGCGTCGGCGTATGCCGTGACTTCGCCCATCTGGCCGTTGCTCTATGCCGGTGCATGAACATTCCGGCACGCTATTGCAGCGGCTATCTGGGTGATATCGGTATAGAGCCGGTCGACATTCCAATGGATTTTCATGCGTGGTTCGAAGCTTATCTGGGCGGAGAATGGCACAGCTTCGACGCGCGTCATCGGGTCCCAAGGGTCGGACGGATCCTTATGGCATGTGGCCGCGATGCCGCGGATACGGCTCTGACCACGGCCTTCGGCCCGGTGCAGCTTGTCAGTTTTCGCGTGCTAACAAACGAAGTCAAAGTGGCCGGAACACAGACTTCGAAATTCCTAGCTGTCGCGGCGTGAAGCTTGCTCTTCGGCCAAGCGAGCCGCCGCAATAAGGCTTTGGCCGGTTTTTACTGCAGCATTGACCGTCATCGTGACGGCCATGCCGTTGGGGCCGTCCAGAATGACGACCCCGTTCTCGGCACTTGCAACGCCGGGATCGTCTCTCGGCTGGGGCGGGTTCGGCTGTATCGTCATGACGGGTGCTCTAGCTGAGAGGGCAGGACGGGGTCGGGATCTTCTAGGTAGAGATAGTCAGGATCAAACTGGCCACGCGCGACAAGGCGCTTGGCGTCCAGGATTTCGACGAGCGAAGAGCGGAAGATGCAGACATTCTCCTCGCGCAGCTGCCGCATGACCCTGTTCACATGGACGTTGGTCAGGCCGCATATTTCGGCGATATCGCTCTGGGTCAGCGGCAGGGCAAACCGGCGGCCATCGCTCAGCCCGGCCGAAAACAGCCGAGCGTTGGTCTCGCACAGGAAATGCGCGACCCTTCCCATCGCATCCATGCGCCCGAGGCGGAACAGCCAAGCGCGGTGGATCGCAGCATCGATGAGCGTGGAGAACCACAGTTTGCGGCCCAGTTGCGGCTGCTCCTCTATGATTGCATCGAGCTGTTCATGGCGTACGATCGCCACTGTGGCGGCAGTCATCGTTGCCACGTCATGGTCGAGTGTCTGGAGCGGGTAGGCGTGCAGATCGACAAAGTCGCCGGGCACATGGATTGCTACCAGCTGACGTAGTCCGTTGCGATCGTCGATGTACCGTGACAGAAAACCGTCAACCAGCAGAGTGCTTTCGTGCAGCGCGGTTCCCGCGCGGATGATGATCTGGCGCGCCTCCAGCGTCCTCACTTCCTTTATCGCCCCTTCGAGGCAAATGCGTTCGTTGGCGCTGAGACTTGCTCCGCGCTTATATCTGAGAAAGCGATCAGTAAACATCGATGCCTTTTCAATGCTGATGGTGTGGTCCGGCGCACACGCGCATGATCTGCTGAACTGCTGCTGGGAGGGAAGTGTTGCGCGCATCTGCGATAAATCGTCTTGACGCAGATTAATTTACGATTTTCGGAAGCAACTGCCGGTGACGTTCCGGGTTGGATGGCCAGATCAATCCCCGAGGAACGACCATGGCCAAGACCCCCAGCAAGACGCAGTCCAAGTCTCCCGAGCCGGTGACGGCAGCCGACCTGGCCGGGGTGGATATCGGCGGGGAGTCACCCCAAAAAGCGGACCCCGTTTCGGCGGATGCGGACATCGCATTTGCGTACAGCGAGCCGCAGGGCGCTGGCGGAGAGACCCGGCAGGTCGCAGGCGGCGAGGTGCCGACGATGACCACGCAACAGGGCATTCCTGTCGCCGATGACCAGAACAGTCTCAAGCAGGGCGCGCGGGGGCCCACGCTGCTGGAAGACTTTCACTTCCGCGAGAAGATGTTTCACTTCGACCACGAACGCATTCCCGAGCGCGTCGTCCATGCGCGCGGCTATGCGGCGCACGGATACTTCGAGCTTACCGACAGCCTTTCCGACGTCAGCCGCGCCGACATTTTCCAGCGCGTCGGCGAGCGGACGCCGGCTTTCGTGCGTTTTTCGACCGTGGCGGGGTCGAAAGGCTCGGTCGATCTCGCGCGCGATGTGCGGGGGTTCGCGGTCAAGCTCTACACACAGGAGGGCAACTGGGATCTGGTTGGCAACAACATCCCCGTTTTCTTCATTCAGGACGCGATGAAGTTTCCCGACCTCATCCACGCCGCCAAACCCGAACCGGACCGGGCATTTCCCCAAGCGCAGACGGCGCACGACAATTTCTGGGACTTCATCTCGCTGACGCCCGAGAGCTTCCACATGATCATGTGGGCCATGTCGGACCGCGCGATCCCGCGCTCTTTCCGCACGATGGAGGGCTTTGGCGTTCACACGTTCCGCCTCATCGACGCCGAAGGCAAATCGACGTTCGTGAAGTTCCACTGGAAGCCCAAGCAGGGTTTGCAGTCGGTAGTGTGGAACGAAGCGGTAAAGATCAACGGCGCCGATCCCGATTTTCATCGCCGCGACTTGTGGGACGCCATCAATTCGGGCGATTTCCCCGAATGGGAACTAGGCGTCCAGCTGTTCGACGATGCTTTCGCCGACAGCTTCGACTTCGACGTTCTCGACGCGACCAAGCTGATACCCGAGGAACTGGTGCCGGTCCGAGTGGTCGGCCGTCTCGTGCTGGACCGTGTGGTCGACAACTTCTTCGCGGAGACGGAGCAGGTCGCCTTCTGTACGCAAAATGTGCCGCCGGGCATCGATTTCTCAAACGATCCGCTGCTCCAGGGGCGCAATTTCTCGTACCTCGATACGCAGATCAAGCGGCTTGGCGGGCCAAACTTCACGCATATCCCCATAAACGCGCCCAAGTGCCCGATGCACCATTTCCAGCAGGACGGGCATATGGCGATGCATAACCGAAAGGGCCGGGCGAACTACGAACCAAACAGTTGGGGCCCGACCCATGGCGGCCCGCGCGAAGACCCGGTACGCGGGTTCACCAGCTTTGTGCAGGAGGCGGAAGGGCCCAAGCAGCGGGTACGTTCGGAAACTTTCGCCGACCATTACAGTCAGGCGCGTCAGTTCTTCGTGTCGCAGACGCCAATCGAACAGAAGCACATCGGCGACGCGCTGGTCTTCGAATTGTCGAAGGTGGAACGCCCTGACATCCGCTCGCGCACGGTTTCGCATTTGCTGAACATCGATGGCGGTCTGGCGCAAACCGTCGCGGACGGTCTCGGCCTGCCCTTGCCGGATGCTGCGGTAGCAGCGCGTGAGCCGCTCGTGGACCTGCCGCCGTCGGACAAGCTGAGCATTCTCAAGAACGGTCCTGACACCTTCAAGGGGCGCAAGCTCGGCATTCTTCTGAGTGACGGCGCCGATGCCGCCCTGTTCAAGGCGCTGGTGAAGGCGGTGGACAAGGAAAAGGCGGTCTATGAGGTCATCGCTCCCAAGATCGCCGGTGTGACGCTGTCAGATGGTACGACCGTTGCGGCGAAGCAGAAGATCGATGGCGGACCATCGGTCCTTTTCGATGCCGTGGCGGTCGTGGTGTCGGAAGACGGCGCGGCCCTTCTTGCGGGCGATGCCGCCGCGAAGGACTTCGTCACCGATGCGTTCGCCCATTGCAAGTTCATCGGCTTCAGCGACGAGGCGCAAGCCATCTTCGCCAAAGCCGGGATCACCGAAGATCTCGACGAAGGCTGCATGCCGCTTGCCACAGCCAAGGATACAGCCGGCTTCGTCGAGGCGTGCCGCGCATTGCGATACTGGCCCCGCGAATTGGAGGTAGACCTGGATGCACGGCCCGCAGCCTGATCCCGCGCTGTACGAGGCCGGGGACCAGGCACGATACCCAGGAGGCGGCATCATGCCGCTTCCCGTTTCGTCCAGCAACTCGCGCTCCTTGCGTATCGGCATCATTTCACATCTCAAGTATCCGATTGCCGAGCCGTTTGCCGGCGGACTGGAGATGCACACGCATCTCCTTGCCCGGGCGTTGCGGGACCGCGGCCACGATGTAACAGTCTTCGCCTCGTCCCGATCCGACGCAGCGCTCGGGCTGGAGGCGGTGTGCGACGCCACGGCACTGGACAAGGTCGGAACGGCGGAGGCACACGACGTCGCCTTCTTCAAGGAGCATCACGCCTACCTCACGCTGATGAACACCCTGCGGCATCGCGATTTCGACGTGATCCATAACAATTCCCTGCATTACCTGCCGGTGTCGCTGGCGGACACTTTACCGATGCCGATGGTGACGACATTCCACACGCCGCCGTTCTGCTGGCTGGAGAGCGGCGTGCGTATCTGCTCGGCGGCCAATCAAACTTTCGTCGCTGTCTCGCACTCCGTGGCCGGGCTGTGGGGCCATGTCGCTCCAAGCGATCAGGTCATCCTGAACGGGATCGACCTTGAGAAATTCGGTTTCAGTCCGCAGCCTGATCCCGAACCCTATCTGGTCTGGTACGGTCGGATTGTCCCCGAAAAGGGTCTGCACTTCGCCATTGAAGCCGCGCGATCGATCGGAATGCGTCTGCGCGTCGCCGGGCCGATCCTGGATCAGGCGTATTTCGACGGCATGATCAAGCCGCATCTAGGCGAGCGTGTCGTTCATGTCGGGCATCTGGATCACTTGGCGCTGGCGCGTTTCGTCGGCGGTGCAAGGGCGTTTCTTTGCACTCCGACCTGGGACGAACCATACGGTCTCGTCGTCGCCGAGGCACTCTCATGCGGGGTGCCGGTCGCGGCCTTCGCCCGCGGTGCAATCCCGGAAATTCTCGACGAGAGCTGCGGCGTACTGGCAACGCCCGATGACGTTGCATCGCTCGCGGCTGCGGTGCGAGGAGCAATCCAGCTCAGCCGCTACGATTGTCGCAGACGTGCCGAACAAACCTGCGATGCCCGGCGAATGATCGAAAGCTACGAAGAGTTGTACAATCGCCGGATCGCGATGCACGCTGAGAGCGAATTTTGCGAGGCCCCGCTCTTGCATGCTTGACGGCGACCCGACAAATCCGCTGGCTGCGGCGTGCGACTTTTGCGTGTGCGTTCCGGCTCGCGACGAGGAAGAGCGCCTTCCGGCCCTTTTTGCGGCACTTGCGGAGCAGTCGTGGCCAGCCGTCATTCGTGTGGTCGTCGCGCTCAACAATACCATCGACGCGAGCCGCACTGTCATCGCTGAGGCCCGCGCTACATTTGAGGGGCGCTTGCATGTCCATGTCGAAGACGTGACGTTTCCACCTGGCCTTGCCCATGCGGGATCTGCGCGCCGCCTGGCAATGGATACTGGGTTGTCGCTTCTGGCAGGGTCGGTGCAGGGCATTCTGGTCAGCACCGATGCCGATGCCTGTCCGCCCGCCTGCTGGCTCGAAAACATCGCTGCGGCTTTTGACCGCGGTGCCGATCTGGTTGGCGGTCGTATCGAGATCAATCAGGCCGAGAGTTTGGCACCTGACATCGCGCGCTTGCGCAATGCCTGGGACGGGTACTGGGATGCGGTACGGGCCATCGAAGACGAGCTTGATCCGGTATCATGGAACCCGCCGCCACGTCATGGCGATCATACTGGCGCATCATTGGCGATCCGCGCGCAGCTTTATCGCGAGTGCGGCGGGGTACCGCTGCTATCGACCGGAGAAGATCGCGCCCTCGTCGCCGCTGCCGTTACCCACGGTGGCCGTCTAGCCCATCCCGCGAATGTCTACACCTTCGTCTCCCCGCGCCGTAACGGGCGGGCCGAAGGCGGGATGGCCCGCGCCATGCAGGAACTTTTCGAACTGGCGGCCACGCAGGATGCCCCGACTGCACCGAGCTACGAGCAATGGCGCGAACGAGCGCTCTGGCGCCGCAGGCTGCGGTCGCAGCCAAACGGACATGCACGCATACCGCAGGAGGAAATGCTGCTTGCACCCATGCGCCGTGACATGAAACTGGAGATCGGACAGTGATCGACCGCCCGATCGGCTATTACGTTCACCATCATGGCGCAGGCCACCGCGCGCGCGCGCAAGCTATCGCCGCCGTCAGCGAACGCCGTATCGTCCTGCTCGGCACTGGCCTTGGCGAAGACGGGATCGATCTTGCCGATGATCGGCCGGCTTCGGGACTGTTCGATGGTTTTGATGGCGCCTCCTCACGCCCCGATGCGCTGCATTACGCACCGCTCGATCACGAAGGGGTGCGCAGCCGCGTCGCTCGCATCGCTGGCTGGATTGCCGAGGCGCGGCCTGCGATGATGGTCATCGATGTCTCTGCCGAAGTGGCGATGCTGGCTCGCCTCGCATCGGTACCGACGATCTGCGTGCGGCTCAGCGGAAACCGGGACGACCCAGCGCACCTTGAGGCGTTTCGCGGCGCCTCGGGGTTGTTGGCGCCGTTCCACCCTGCTTGCGAAGCCGATGCAACGCCCGAATGGGTACGGGCAAAGACGCTTTACCTGCCAGGCATAGCTCAGGCACCGGCGGAGGCAGCACCGCTGGAAAAACTTGTCCTCGTGGTCTTCGGCCAGGGCGGACCGACAGGTGATGGGGACAAACTTGCCAAGGCGGCCCGCGCGTGGCCGGGCTGGCGATGGCGCGTGATCGGCCCTGCAGCGGTGCCCGCGCAGCCACCTGGCAATCTGGAATTTGCGGGATGGGTCGCGTCACCAGAGGCCGAAATCGCGCGCGCCGCAGTGGTAATCGGTGCAGCCGGTAACGGTTTGGTCGGTGCGGTGATGGCGGCCGACCGACCTTTCGTGTGCATACCAGAGGATCGTCCCTTCGCTGAGCAGCAGGCCAATGGCCGTGGCCTTAAGGCGCTGGGCGCCGCGATCGTGCTGCCGGAATGGCCCTCTGCATGTTTTTGGGGGCGTATTCTCGATGACGTCCTGGCCATGTCCGGCGAAGGCAGGCGACGTTTGCACGATCCGATGGCTGCCGAAAAGGCGGCGCAGTGGCTGGCCCAGCACGCCTGGCGTTCCCTTTCGCTGGCGGCACCGGGGCGATGAACAGCTTAAACCCGTCACCCGGCATCGCCGCGGATCCGGTTGGATGTGCGCGAGCGATCGCCGATCGGCTGGCCGATCTCGGCGCGCGGTATGATGCCGCGCCGGTCTTTCCCCTGGAAAGCATGCGCTGTCTCGCGGCTGCGGGGCTGCCTAGGCACTTTGCGCCGGTCACGAGCGGCGGCACGGTCTTTGCGGATACGCGGGAGCGATATCGCGCCCTTATGGATGTCCTGCGCATCGTCGGGCGGGCCGACCTTAGTGTCGGGCGTTTGTTCGAAGGGCATGTGAACGCGCTCTTGCTGTTCGAGTGGTACGGAACGCCGGAGCAGAACCAGCAGCTTGAGTGCGTGCTCGATGCCGGAGACTTCTATGGCGTTTGGGCCACGGAACCGGCACCGGGTGTCTCGATCGAACTGGCAGACGGCGATCAGATGAGTCTGGAGGGGGTAAAGAGCTTCGCGAGCGGCGCAGGTGGGCTCGCGCATGCGATCATCACCGCGAGGCTGCCCGAGGGAGGCCGGCGAATGGTCGTCGTGGAAGGCGACGAAGCGGATCGTGCCGACCTCTCCGGCTGGCGCGTGCGCGGCATGCGAGCGACCAATAGCGGGATATATGACCTTACGGGATTACGATTAAAGGATGCCGACTTGCTTGGCCGTCCCGGCGACTACGATTGCGAGCCGCGCTTCACGACCGGAGCCTGGCGCTTCGCCGCCGTGCAGCTTGGCGGCATCGAGGCGCTGCTGACCGAGATCCGGCAGACCATGTCGGACGCAGCTCGTTCTGATCCCTTGCAACGCGCCAAGTTTGCCGATTGCGTCGTCGCCGCGCGTACCGCTTATCTATGGGTCCGCGAGTGCGCGATGCGCGCCGCGAGTGACGACGTAGATGGGCCCGCCTTCGCGCGCCTGACGCGCGGCGTTGTTGAGCGCGCAGGGCTGGATGTCATGGAGCTGGCCGCACGAATCGTTGGAACGCGAAGTGCCATGGACGGCCAGCGTATCGACAAGATCACCCGAGACCTGTCGCTTTACCTGCGTCAGGCCGGGCCCGACTATGCCCGCGATCAGGCAGCGTTGACGTGGCTTGATCACGATGCTTGGGGTAACGGGGATCTGCTGTGGTGACGACCGGCCTGACCGACCGTCCGTGGCGGGCGCTTCGCTGGCTGGTGCTGGCACCGCATGCTGACGATGAGACGCTCGGGACCGGTGCTCTTATCGCGCAGGCGGCAGCGGCCGGGCGCTTCGCCGGTCTGGTCTATATCACTGACGGTTCGGGCTCGCATGCAGCGGCGGCGGGGGGCGCGCGGCGGCTGATCGCGACCCGAAGGCGCGAGGGGGCCTGTGCGCTGTCTCGGCTTACGGGCACCCGACGGTATCGCCCGTTCCACCTGGGGTGGAAGGACGCGGCTCCCCTTGATCCTGGCAGTCCAAAATTCGACCGTTCGGTCCTGACCCTGACATCGCTCTGCATGCGGCTTCGGGTCGATGCAATCGCTGTTACCGCCCGGCATGAACCCCATTGCGACCACGCCGCGGCGGCTGAACTTGCCTACGTGGTCAAGGGCAGGGCAAAGCGTTGCATCGTCGTGGCCGAGTATTGCGTCTGGGCGGACAGGCCCGACCAGCGCCGATACCGGGCGATCCGCTCCGGCGCCATCTCGCTTGGCCTGCGGCGGTACGCGCTGCAGGCTCATCGCAGTCAACTGACCGCATCCCATGGTCCCGGCTTTCGTTTGCCTAAAGCCATGCACCGCATGGCTGCGCGCGACATCTTATTCGTGGAGAGGCGCAAATGAGCGGGCATTCCTCCAGCCTGACTCCGGAATATTTTGAAAGCATGTTCCAGGGCACGCAAGATCCATGGAACTTAGAAACGAGCGCGTATGAAAAGGCCAAGCACGATCATACCGTGCGTGCGCTGAGCGGTGGGAACTATCGCCGGGCCCTTGAAGTGGGCTGCGCCAGGGGAATGCTCACCAGCCTTCTTGCTCCGGCAGTTAGTTCGCTGCTGGCAATCGATGTCAGCGGCACGGCGCTTCGCGCGGCGCGAAAGCGGTGTGCTTCTAACCCCCATGTGATGTTTGCCAATATGCAGTTCCCGGCGCGGACGCCCGAGGTCGCCTTCGATCTCGTCGTCCTATCGGAAGTCGTCTATTACTGGGACGACGCGGATATCAAGGCGGCCGCTGTGTGGCTCGCGGACCATTTGCTGCTTGGCGGAACCATCATCCTGGTCCACTGGCTGGGCGAAACCGATTATCCGCAAAGCGGGGACGATGCGGTGGGCAAGTTGCAGATTGCCCTGGCGGAGCGTGTGCGTATCGACGTTACCGAGCGCTGCGACCAATATCGGCTTGATGTATGGCGCAGAACGCCATGAGTACCAGCGTGCTGACGATCGTACGCAATCGTGCCGGGCACCTGGCTCAGCTTGTCGAAGGGTTGCGACGCAGCTATGTGCCGCCTCACGAACTCATCGTAGTTGATATGGGCAGCGCAGTGCCGGTCAGGGTCGAGGACACCGCGTTCCCTTGCCGGATCGACCGGCTGGATTGCGAGGGTCTTCCTCTTGCAGCAGCGCGCAATGCGGCGGCGCGTGCGGCAACGAGCGACACCTTGCTGTTTCTCGACGTGGATTGCATTCCCATGCGTGGCCTGATCGCGGCCATGACTGACGTGCTGGCGAACGAGGATGGACTGGTCTGTGCGCAGGTTCGTTACTTGGGGCGGGATGACGCGAGATCGGACTGGGAAGAGGCTGACCTGCTTGCCCGCTCGTCCGGTCATCCGGCACGCCGTTTTCCCGCATCAGGGCTGCGCCGGATCGAGAACGCGGGTCTTTTCTGGTCTCTCGTATTTGGAATCAGCCGCGAGCGATACACCAGCCTTGGCGGGTTCGATGAGGCTTTCACCGGCTACGGCGCTGAGGATACCGATTTTGGATTTCGGGCGAAGACGGCACACGTGCCGTTATTATTCATGGGCGGACCCGGCGCCTTTCATCAGCATCACGATGTTTTCGAGCCTCCGCTGCAGCATTTCAACGATATTTTGCGCAACGCACGCACGTTTCACGATAAATGGGGAACATGGCCGATGGACGGGTGGCTCAGCACCTTCGCGCAATCCGGTCTTGTCGAATGGGATGACCGGAGTCTGATAAAACTGCGTGACCCGACCCGCAAAGAAATTGCCGACGCGCTGGTTGATTAAAGATGTAATATGACATCAGCTTTGAAAAACCCCGCCGAAGCGGGGTCAATCGTTTTACTTCTTGCCGGTTCCCGGCTCCGAAGTCTTCGGTGCCTTGCCGTCTTCGACCCGGCCTTCGTTGCGAAGATCCCGCCCCTCCTGAGCCTTCTTCTGGCTCTCGGGCGACTTGCCATGCTCGTTAACTTCCTCCTTCACGTAGCCGGCGGCTTCCTTGGCTTTGCCTTCAATGCTCATGATAATCTCCTCGTGCAGTCAGTTCGACAGACTGCCGCACACACTAAGCGCACAGCGACGCATTTAAGTTCCGATCTGATTGTCGGATCCGCGGCACGTCGAGCGGCATCGCCCGGTCATCAAAGAGAGCGCGCAAATGCATCGATCTGCGTTGCGTCTTGCGAAGATTGTCGCGCCCCGCGGTGACTACTTGGCCTGGTCGCTTGGCGGCATATCAATTGAAAGGACAATGCAACCAAAACTTCGCGCATAGCCTCCGGATCTGCTTGCAGATGGTAAGGAACAATCGCGCAGCAGGAACGACCCCGCCGGTCGAAAGTTAATGGTGCATGAAGATGACAACGACCCTAACGGCAGCCGCTGCTCTGGCATGCATGATCGCGGCTTGCGATGGCCCCAAAGAGAAAGCGGGTGCCGCCAAGGACGAAGCGGCCGCAAAGGCCGCAGGCGTATCATATGACGGGAACGGTCGTGCCGAACGCGCGGGTGAAGCTGCGGACCGCGTAGACCGAGCAGCGGTCAAGGCCCGCGATTCCGAGGCTGCTGCCCTTAAGGATCGAGGCAAAGCCATTCGTGCGCAAGCTGATGCTGAAGCCGAGAAGCTTGAGCAAGAAGCAGAGGCTCTGCGCGATCAGGCAAGAACCAAGGCGGACGCGCTCGCGCGGCAAGCAAAGACGCTCGAGCAGAAAAACTGATAGTCGGTTTTTGCGGGCCAGGATTTCAGACAGAGGGCCGATCACTCACCTCTGCGCTCGACCCGAGACGTTCCAAAATCAGCCAGTCCCTGGGGATCTTCGATCGGGAAGCGGCTGCCGCTTGAGAGGGTATTGGTACTGCATCGAGGATGTATGGCGCGAAGCGATCAACCCTTTCAGCCGGAGATAGATGGGGCTTATCCGAATGGCGGCTTGGGACCTGCTCATTGCGGTTGTTTGTCATTTCAGGCGACTTTCATCGCGCATTCGCGGAGGCGCGCATGGAACATTCGCGACAGTCTGCTTCGGATAGCCATCACGCTTTCTTCAGGCGTTAATCCGTAGTAATTACAGCATTCGGTCGATGCAGTCTTCCTGAACGCGTCTCTGTGAAAACGTCCGGGCTGCAACTGCCCGTTCAGCAGATCAAACTTGAAGTCACTGCGAATCTCGATCGTTTGCACAACCGGCGGCAGTCGAGCGATTCTGCCCGCAGAACGCCGCGTTATACCAAGGTGCATTGATCAGAACCCATGGGCCCATTGGCGCAGTCCGAGGGACATGATGCGCCAGGGCTGTTCGACGAGCTTGTTCCAGGCGAAGCAGCAGTGGTCGACGATGTCATCGTAGGATTGGAAGATGCGGTTCTACAGCCAGTTGTCGCGCATGAACTGTCAGACGTTCTCGCTGTTGCAGCGGGGAATGACGATGCCGGCGGCTTTACCTTCGGCGGGACAGATCGCGCCGAACAGCCATGCCGAGGAGCGCCGCTGATCCTTGGGTGCCGAGGGCCGCGTGCCGCGCTTCGCCCAGCGCCGGGTGAGCTTGGTTTGCTGACCGATGCGAGCCTCGTCCTGCCACCACAGCTCTATCGGCGTTCCTCGCGGCAGGCGCCGCCTGATCTGCGCCAGGCGGGCAGCGAAGCTTTTTGAAATCGGCAATGTCATCGCCCTTCTGCCCCCGATTGCGGGGCCGCGCCGAGAGCTTGCGGTAGCCCATCGCGCGAAGCTCACGCCCGAGGGTATGGCGCATGACCGAGAGCGCGAACTCGTCCCAGATCCACTGGGTCAGATCGGCAAGCCGCCAGCGCGCCACGCCATGCGCCGCGGGGATTGGCCCTGCCTCGACTATCGCCGCAAGCCGCGCGCGCTGCTCGTCATTGAGGATCGCGGCCCGGCCCGGCGCCTTGCGCGTCGTCAGACCATCGGGGCCGCATTCGTTGAACCGCAGGACCCAGTCGCGCACGATTTGCAGCGTGACGCCGGCAACCTTCGCCGCTTCGCTCCGGCTCCCGCCGTCCAGGATCAGAGCCACCGCCAACAGCGGCCGGAAATGATCCGCATCATCGCTTCGTCGCGCAAACTGGCGCAAATCCGCCAATGTGTATTCAGACCGAACCCCAATCGCTGCCGCCATCGCAAGCCTCCACGTGCCTGCTACGTCGAATCAGATTTTCACGAGGTTGGGATTCCCCCGCGTGAGTCAGCCTCAACGCCCCTTGGTATTAGTCAGTCACCATTGGCTCGATCCCGGCGCTTGCCGCTGGGGCGTCATCTGCTGGAATAGAGATTTCCTTGCACGCGGCGCTTCGGCTATGGCAGCCCGATAATCAGGCTCGCGAGCCCTTGTCATATCGGCAGTGGAGTGCGGCTTCCAGGGTCTTGCAACATGTCCACCGTGCCGATCGTAGATAACCATCTCGTTGCAAGCGATTTTCCCTTTCCCGCGGACAGCAGCAAATGCGCCGATCTCATCGCTCGCAAGGACTGGTCGGCAACACCCCTCGGTCCGATAGAGCGATGGCCGCAATGCCTGACCAGCGCCCTGTCCATCATTCTGTGCTCGCGGGTTCCCATGGTCATACTGTGGGGTGCGGCGGGCGTCATGCTCTACAACGATGCCTATTCAGATTTCGCAGGCGGGCGCCACCCTGATAGCCTTGGCTCCAATGTGCGTGAGAGCTGGCCGGAAATTGCGGAGTTCAACGATGCCGTCCTGAAAGCGGGCGTCACAGGCAAGTGCCTGCGCTACCGCGATCAGGAAATGACCCTGCTGCGCAGCGGAGCCCCGGAACGGGTCTGGATGGACCTGGACTACTCTCCGATCCTCGGCGTTTCTGGCGTGCCGGAGGGTGTCATCTGCATCCTTACGGAGACCACCCAGCGCGTGGAGGCGCAACGGCGCAGTGCCTTTCTCCTTTCGCTGTCAGATGATCTTCGTCCCCTGAAAACGCCGGCCGAGATCACCAATCTAGCCGCCCTGCGCATTGGCGAACTGCTCGACGCCAGCCGGGTGTTCTACGCCGAGATCACCAGCAGCGGCATGATGACGGTGGAGCGCGATTATGCGCGGAGCGTCGGTTCCATTGCCGGTGTTCATTCGCTCGCTTCGTTCGGACCCGACCTGCTGGCCGCCTACCGCAGCGGCGCTCCGGTCGTGGTACGCGACGTTCCCGGCGACGAGCGCCTGAGCGCGCCTGCCCGGGCCGGGCTGACGGCCCGGGAAGTCGGCGCTTTTATCGACGTTGTTCTGTTCGAGGAAGAACAGTGGGTCGGCCTGCTTGCTGTGCAGAATGCCTCGCCCAAGGTCTGGAGCGAGGCGGAGGAAACACTCGTCCAGGAAGTGGGCGTACGAGTAAAGGCGGCCATCGAGCGAGTCCGCGCCGAACGCGACCGACTGTGGGACCTCTCGCAGGACCTTCTCGCGCGAGCCGATTTTGCGGGCATGATGTCGGCGATCAATCCTGCCTGGACCCGCGCACTTGGCTGGAGCGAAAATGAGCTTCTCACGCGCGGCTATGCCAGCATAATGCATCCCGACGACGTGGCGCATTCCCTCGGCGCCATTGCCAGAATGGCGCAGTCGCGCGAGCCTGCACGCTTCGAAAATCGTATCGCGACGCAGGACGGCATCTGGCGAAGCATCGAATGGACGACCGCCCCCGAACCGGATGGCATCAACTTCGTGGCGGTAGGCCGCGATCTGACCGATGCCAAGGCACAGGAGGCGGAGCTGGAGGCAGCACAGGAAGCCTTGCGCCACAGCCAGAAAATGGAGGCCATAGGCCAATTGACGGGCGGAATTGCGCACGACTTCAACAATATGCTTACCGGCATCATCGGCAGCCTCGATCTTGTTCAACGCAACATCGCGGCCGGACGACCGGAGCGTGTGGATCGCTACATTGCGGCCGGTAACGCGTCCGCGCAGCGGGCTGCCGCTCTTACCGCCCGTCTGCTGGCATTCGGCAGGCGCCAGTCCCTTGATTTGCGGACCACCGACGTCAATGCCCTTGTAACCGGCATGTGCGAACTTCTGGACCGTACGCTTGGCGAGCAGACGGTCCTGGAAACGCATCTAGGGATCAGCCTGTGGACAGCGGCGACCGATATCAACCAGCTTGAGAGCGCGCTGCTCAACTTGTGCATCAACGCCAGGGATGCGATGCCGGACGGTGGCAGGCTCATCGTCGAGACCGATAACATCGAGCTCGATCAGTTTTACACCCGCGATTACCCAGACCTTGTGCCTGGCGAGTACGTGGTCCTGAGCGTCAGTGATACCGGCACCGGCATGGACGCTTCGACGCTTGATAAAGTCTTTGAGCCATTCTTCACGACGAAACCCGTGGGACAGGGCACGGGCCTCGGGCTTTCGATGATCTACGGGTTCGCCCGCCAGGCTGGCGGACATGTGCGCATTTACAGCGAGCCGGGCGTCGGAACGACGGTGAAACTCTTCATGCCCCGTGCCTATGGCGCCGTGGAAACGGCTGAACAGAGCACACCACAGCTCGCCCAGGGCCTGGGGGAAACCGTGATGGTGGTCGAGGATGATCCATCGGTTCGCCTCATCATCACAGAAGTGCTTCAGGAATTGGGCTACGAGGCGATTGAGGCCGCCGATGCTCAAGCGGCCATTCCCGTCCTGCAATCGACCGAACGGATCGATCTGCTGGTGACGGATGTGGGATTGCCCGGCCTCAATGGCCGTCAGCTCGCGGAAATCGCGCGCGAAACCAGACCCGATCTCAGGGTGCTTTTCATCACGGGTTATACGCAGGCAGCCTCGGCCCGATCAGGTTTCCTGCCTGCCGGCATGGAGATGCTGACCAAGCCATTCTCAGCGGATTTGCTGGCGACGAAAATCAGGGAGATCATCGAGCGGTGAAAGCTTATGATGGCCCGGCTAGCCAGCGCGATTGCCTATCGAACTGGCAAACTGAAATGCATGGTTCCTTGAACTTATCTGCCGCACCTGAGAAATCGACGTTTGCGGCGGGGCGCTATGCGCGCCTGGCAAACGGTCAACTCATAGGTTCCAGGCCGAGCAGTTCCTCGGCCGCTCGCGCGAGATTATGGGCGGTGTAGGGCTTTTGAACCACCATCCTCGCCCTGTGCTCATCGGGAAGCTTCGCCTGCTCCCCGTAACCCGACGCGAAGAAGAAGGGCACGCCCATTTCCAGCAACCGGTCCGCGACCGGGAAGCTCGTCTGGTCACCAAGGTTGATGTCGAGGACTGCAAAGTCCGGGGCGTAGCCATCGAGCGCGTCATGGGCAGCTTCGACCGTCGATACCGCGGTGAGTTCGGCACCAAGCCGGGTCAGGATATCTTCCGCATCGAGGGCGATGATCAGGCTGTCCTCGACGAGCATTACCGACCGTCCGGACAGCAGGTCCGCCGGCGGCGCATTCTGTGCGTGATGCGGGGGTGCCGGAAGCTTCACGTACGGCCCCTGATGATTGCGCGGCACGGACACGTGGCGCGCCGGAATGCGGAACCTTGCCCGTACGCCCGCAGGATCGTAATGGATTTCAGAGGAGCCCCCCAAGTCATATGGCACCGAACGATCGACGATCGTGGTACCAAAACCCTTGCGTGTAGGCGGCGTTACCGGCGGGCCGCCTGCTTCTTGCCAAGTGAGGACGAGGTCATTGGCATCATTGCGATCCCAGGCGATGCGTACTTCGCCGTCGCCCGACAAGCTGCCGTATTTTGTCGAGTTCGTGACCAGTTCGTGGATGACGAGCGCCATCGTCGAGTAGGCTTGCGGATTGAGCAGCAGCGGCGGGCCTTCGGAGAAGATCGATGTTTCCTTGTCGGCGGCAAATGCGGCAGCCTCCGCATCGATGAGCGCCTGCAATGGAGCGGGTCCCCAGTGATCGTCCGTGATCTGATTGTGTGCGCGGGCAAGCGCATGGATGCGTCCATCAACCACCTTCACGAAATCGCGCACCGCATCCTCGTCGGGCTGCGATTGGCGGATCAGGCCGCGAATGACGCCAAGGATGTTGCGAACACGGTGGTTGAGTTCCGCGATCAACAGCTCCTGGCGCGCATTGGCTTGATGCCGCTGCGCCGCGGCCTCGTCCGCAAGACGCAGGACGACTTCAATGAGCGTTGCCCGCAGTGTTTCTGCCACCCGCATTTCGGACGAGGTAAACGGCCGCGAGCGGCCCTCCACGTTCTCACGCCACTCGGCAAAGCTTTCGCGCGGCGTCAGGCGCGAGCCATTGGGCCCATAGACGATGGGCTTGTGCGGGTCGCCGGCCCAACGCACCGATTCCCGCATCTCTGAGCGGAACAGCACGACATAGTCGCGCGGCGAGCGTGAAATCGGAATGGCAAGCAGCCCCGAAGCTTGGGGAGCGAATGCGGCAGCCTTGTCGACTAACGATCCGATGTGATCCGTCGCAAAGACCTTGCCTGCCGCTGTCCCGTTCAGGGCCCGGACAATGCGACGGAAATCATCGGTCGGGGGCGTCACACCGGAGAAAGCATAGCTGCCGTTTACCCACACCCCGACACCATCGGCCGGGATCGCGCTGGTCAGGATGTCGGCCAGCCAATCGGGGTCGTTGAGCAGGGTCTCATCTGACGCGACGGCACCCAAAAGCTGGTCCGAGATATCGCGCGCGCGGCGCTCGTACTCGACGAGTTCACGCCGCTCGCGGCTCTCCAGCCGCATCGAGAACATCTGGGCGAAGAGTTCGCTGACCGAACGGCGCTCGAAGGTAGGCGCGCGCGGAGAATAATGATGGCAGGCGAACAAGCCCCACAGCTCGCCATCGACCAGGATGGATATCGAAAGAGAGGCCTCGACGCCCATGTTCTTGAGGTATTCGATATGAATTGGCGAAACAGAGCGCAGCACGGACAGCGAAAGATCGAGTGGCTTGCGGTGCTCGTCGAGCGCGGGCACAATTGCGACGGTCACGCAGCTTACATCCCGGATGACCCGGATGAGGTTGCGCTTGTAGAGGGCTCTGGCCTGGCGGGGAATATCGCTCGCCGGGTAATGCAGCCCTCTGAAGGAGCCAATGCCCGACTTGCAGGCTTCGGCGACAACCTCGCCCGCACCGTCGGGTGCAAACTTGTAGACCATGACTCGGTCATAGCCGAGCAGCGCGCGAATTTGGCGGGCACCTTCCTTGTAGAAGGCCGGCAGGTCCGGCTGGTTATCGAGCCTTGTCATCATCGAGCGGACCGCGCCCGATGCATCGCCATTGCTGTGAGCGCCCGGCTCGGCTTCGATTATGATCTGGCCGCCCGAGTTGTGGATCGCGATGTCGAAGGGAGGGCCGTTCTCGCTGATCTGGCACCCGAACATGCGTTCGACCGTATCCGGGGAAATCAGATAGGCGACCCTGTTGCGCAAGTCATGGACGAGCTTGGGCGGAAGGAGTTGAGTCAGCGGCGTTCCGATGGCCGCTTGGGCATCGAACGGCAGGAACTCGCCAAGATTTGCCGAGACGCGCGCGATGATCCAGTCGGTGCTGACCGCAATGAGGAATCCGACTGGTTGGATCGCTCCCAAGAGGTGAATCGGCTCCCGGTCGCAGTTCGTCAGGTCGACATGAAATTCCGCGTCAGCCACATTTTCCCCAATCAGTAAGGCCGCTACGCCGAAAATCTACCGTTCAACAAACCTGAGTGCGGGCGGTTCCCGCCAAGTGCCAATGGCGCGGTGCCTATGGAGCCCAGTGCGAAATCCAGCGTGAGCCTGCTGGCATGCTGGATCAATTCCGAGGCTCTCGACGTTGCTGCTCAAAACACCTGGAGCAGACATGCCGGACGATTGCAGACCTTTTGCCCTTATCGCGGATGATGATCCTCTGGTGCGGATGAATTCGGCCGAGATCCTCGAGAATGCCGGATTTGATGTATTCGAGGCGAATGGTGTGGAGCAGGCGGCGCAAATCCTGGATGCCAATGGCGGCAAAATCAGCTTGCTCTTCACCGACGTCCAGATGCCGCCGAGCCAGCGCGACGGCTTCGATCTTGCCAGAGTGTGCGCCGCTGCCTGGCCCGACGTTCACATTCTCGTCGCCTCCGGAATGGTCCAACCAACCGAGGATGACCTGCCCGAGGGGGCCATCTTCATAAACAAGCCCTTCAGTACCGAGGTGGTCTATGATCGCCTGCAGGAACTGCTGCCGGACGATGAACAACCAGCGCCGCTCAGGCAGGCGAACCCGTAAAGGGCCGCTTTCCGGTAAAAACTGTGCTGGTTTAAAGACGAGGCAGGTAAGCGTTGCTCACAGGTCACTTCGCAGCAGATGGCCGTTTGAGACCGGCAGTCGAGGGGTTCGCTTGTGTCGCAACGCCGCTCGGCGAAAAGTTTCTGACCAAGCCTTTTGCGGTAGAAACGCTGGGCGCGCGGATCGGCGAGATGATTCCCGAAGTGTAGAAGGACACTTCATGTCACCGGCCTCGAGGAATTCTGAAAGCACGGCCATCAGCGCTTGAGCCGTGGAAGGCCCAGCTGCGTGAACTGGAAGGTTATGCCCAGTTCATCCGGTGGGCTCGACTTCAGCCGCATAAACATCGAACCTTACCAATTCGGCCTGACCAAAAGCAGTGGTGAGGGCGACATCGGTCGCATCTCGCCCGCGGGCCATCAGAACCCGGCCGATCCGCGGCTTGTTGTGACGAGCGTCGCGCGTGTACCAGTTGCCGTCGATGTAGACATCGAACCACGCGCTGAAATCCATCGGTGCATCCACCGGCGGTACCCCGATATCGCCAAGATACCCTGTGCAGTATCGGGCCGGAATGTTCAGGCAGCGGCAAAACGTGATGGCAAGATGAGCGTAGTCGCGGCACACGCCCTGCCGTTCCTGGTAGCCGTTCCACGCGGTCTTGTCCGGCCGGGCGTGGTGATAGCCGAACTCTATGTGGTGGTGCACGAAATCGACGATCGCATCCACCCTGTCGCGCGCAGTGAGGTAGTGACCAAAGTTGCTCCAGGCGACATCCATGAGACGGTCGGTTTCGCAATAGCGGCTTGCAAGGAGGAACGGCATCACGAAGTCGGGCAGATCTTCGACGGCCATCTGGGGCGCGTTCGGAGCGGAAAAGTCAGGCTCGCCGTTATCCTCGATCACGAATTCGCACGATAGCGTCGCGCCTCCCGGCGGCAGACTGAAGCGCGTGGCCACGTTTCCGAAAGCGTCCTCGAACTGATAGAGCGGGATATCAGGATCGGCCAGGAGCCGCTGAGCAGATCGCAAGTCCTGATGCCGCGAGGGATGCAGGCTCAGCAGTGCCATCATCGCGGTCTTCGTCTCGGTTTCGAAGCGTATGTCGTATCCGCAGCGGATCAGCATGCACGTTACTTTCCTAAGGCGCCGGCAAGCCGGCTGTTGACGGCGCCGAGGCCGGAGGATGGAAACTCATCGGGATCAGCCCGGCGGACATCGACGGTGACATCCATTCCGAGGAAACTTGCCGGAAGGCCAAACCATGTCCCCGAGAGCGGTATCGCCTGGTAGGGATCACGCGCGACCGCGACGCGGATCAGACCTCGATTGCCGACGATGCCGTTTGTTGGATCGAACTCGACCCAACCCGAACCGGGGAGGAAGATGCGTACCCAGGCATGGGTGTTGCCCCCGCCGACGACACCTTCGGATCGTGACGGGTTGTAGACATATCCCGATACGAACCGGGCCGCGAACCCGAGCGCTCGAACGCCCTCTATCATCAGCAGGGCAAAATCGCGGCAAGTGCCCTGTCGCTTATTCAGCGTCTCGATCGGCGACTGTGTGCCCTTCTCGTGGCGCGCCACGTAAGTGAAATCTCGCTTGATGCTCATCGCCATCGAGGTCAGCAGCGCGATGGTTTCGGTATTGCCGTCGTTGCTGACGAAAGCGCGGGCCCAGTTGTCGACAACACGTCCGGGGTCAAGGTGCTGGCGTTCGATCGATCGCAGCAGGTCGGGCATGTCCTCCGCCGAATAGGTAAAGGGAAACAGTCGCGCATAAGCCTCGACATCGACGTGCTGCTGTGCGATCGGGGCGTGTTCCAGCGTGGCCTCACTGACAATGACGAGGCTGTCCGCGCGGCGATCGAACAAGGCAATGGCAACGGAATTGCCGAACACATCATGCAGCCAGCGAAGTTCGGTCGGCTCGGGATCGATGGCGAGCCGGGCTGAAAGCAGGCGCTGGTCAAACGCTTCGCGCGGCCGCATCATGATCCGATGTTCACCAAGCGAAACCGGCTGCTGGTAACGATAGGCGGTCGAGTGACGGATCGTCAGCAGCGGCATGGAAGGATTTCCTGATGGCCGGGCGCAAGGCGGATAAATTGTTGGGGCCGGACGATCCGGTGCCGTTCGAGATATTCAACGCAGCCGGAACCTCACCGTTCCTGCTTGTCGGCGATCACGCCGGCGCTGCCGTGCCCCGGGCGCTCGACGACCTCGGTCTCACCTCCCACGATCTGGCACGACATATCGCTGTCGACATCGGTGTCGTCGAACTCGGCAGGCATCTCGCCCTGCAGCTGGACGCAGTTTTCGTATTTCAGCTCTACTCCCGCCTGGTCATCGACTGCAATCGCGACCCCGCTCGTGCCGACGCTGTTCCCGAAGTATCGGACGGTACGCCGATCCCCGGCAATCACGGATTGACCCAAGCGGCGCGAAGCGCACGCGTGGTCGAGATTCATTCACCCTATCATCGGGTTATCGGAGAGTTGATCGACGAACGCCGCGCGGCCGGTGAATCCACGCTCCTTCTGTCGCTTCATAGTTTCACGCCCGCCATGGACGGTCTGGTTCGCCCATGGGATGTGGGCATCCTGCACTGGCTGGGAAACACCGGTTTAGCGTTGGCGATGCGCGATCGCCTCGCCGACAAACGCGACATTACCGTGGGAGACAACGTACCTTATGCGATGGACGATACCGATTATACCGTCCCCCGCCACGCCTTCTCCCACGGTATTGCGTATGCCGAGATCGAAGTGCGCCAGAACCTGATCAGCAATCTTGCCGGCCAGAAATCGTGGGCGCGTCGCCTGGGCGATGCCGCACGCGAGGCGCAAGCCATGCTGAATGGGAAAGGAGAATAGCTGCCGGGCTCGGAATTCTCGCGCCAAGGTCGTACCATGCCAGACTTTGCTCGTTCATTCCTGATCGTCATGACCGTACTGCCATGCTAAGGGCATGGGCTGAAAGGTTTCAATGACCCAAAATCGCGTATCCTGGCTGGAATCGAACGCATCGCAGTCGTTCCTCGTAGAAGCCAGCGAACGCTTGGCATCGGCCAGGTCGATGCCAGCGGTCGTAGAGGTACTGCGTGATACGGCGCGCGGCGCAATCGGCGCCGATGGGATCGCAGTCGTGCTCAAGGACGGCGACGAATGCTCGTACGTTGCCGAAGACGCCATCGCCCCGTTGTGGAGTGGACGCAGATTTCCTGCCGACCAGTGCATTTCCGGGTGGTCGATGCAGCATGTCGAGACCGTGATTGTCAGCGATGTACGAGCGGATTTGCGCATTCCACAGACCGCTTATGAACCTACGTTTGTTCGCAGCCTTGCTATGGTGCCGATCGGTCGCCCCGATCCTGTCGCTGCGCTGGGCGCTTACTGGTCTACCACGGGAACTCCGCCCGAGGGAAGCATTGCCCGACTGGAAAGCTTGGGCCGGCTTGCGGCGATCGCTGTGGAAAATGCAAGGTTGCTCGACCTCAACCAGGAGGACGCGCGTCTCAAGGCCACCATGCTGGCGGCAGGGCGGATGGGCCTGTGGTCGTTTGACGTGGCGTCGGGCACGCTCGATGCATCCGCAGCCTGCCGAAAGAACTTCGGACGCGATCCGGCGCTGCCATTCACCTACGAGGACCTGCAATCGGCGATCCATCCGGATGACCGAGAGTGGGTCAATGCCGCCATTGCCACGAGCCTGACGACGCGTTGCGAGTACGATGTCGAGTACCGGGTGCTGGCGCCGGATGGTGACACTCGCTGGATCGGGGTGCGTGGACAGCCCTCGTTTCGCCATGAAGGCACTCCAATCGGGTTGTCCGGTGTCTCCATCGACATCACCGAGCGCAAGAGGATGGAAGAGGCTCTGAGGACTTCTGCCGCGACGCTTGAACATCTTGTTGAGGAGCGCACGCGCGAACTCGTGCGTACGCAAGACGCGCTAAGGCAGTCGCAGAAACTGGAAGCGATGGGCCAGCTTACCGGCGGCGTCGCGCATGACTTCAACAATCTGCTCACGCCGATTATCGGCAGCCTCGACCTGCTGCACAGGCGTCAGGTTGGCAGTGAAAGAGAGCAGCGCCTCATCAGCGGTGCCTTGCAGTCGGCCGACAGAGCGCGCGTCCTCGTCCAGCGACTTCTTGCTTTTGCGCGGCGTCAGCCGCTGCATCCAGAGCCTGTGGACATGGCCGCCCTGGTCATCGGGATGGCGGAGCTCATCGGCACCACCGTCGGGCCGCAAGTCGAGCTTCGACTTGATCTCGCAGCCGAATTGCCGATGGCGATCGCTGATCCGCATCAGGTCGAAATGGCTCTGCTGAACCTGTCGGTAAACGCCCGCGACGCGATGCCTGACGGCGGCTCACTCGTCATCTCCGCGCATTTACAACGCACCGATCACTTGGCAGCACCTGGCATCGAGCCCGGCGCCTACATCGTGGTAAGCGTTTCGGATACGGGCCTCGGGATGGATGCCGACACCCAGTTGCGTTCGATCGAACCTTTCTTTTCGACAAAGGGGATCGGACAGGGGACGGGCTTAGGACTCTCGATGGCGCATGGACTGGCCCGGCAACTCGGCGGCGCGCTCACGATACAAAGCGAGCCGGGGTCGGGTACGTCCATCGCGCTATGGTTTCCGGCTACCGGTGCGAGGCAGACGGCAATCACCGCATCATCGAACCACGAGATGCACGGGTCCGGGGTGGCTCTCGTCGTGGACGATGAACCGCTCGTACGCGCGAGCACGGCCGACATGCTGGCCGATCTCGGGTTCGAGGTCGTGGAAGCCGCTTCAGGTCACGAAGCGCTTGCGCTCATCAAATCCGATGCGCGTATCTGTGTCATGATCAGCGACCATCTCATGCCCCACATGACGGGGGTCGAGCTGGTGCGCGCGGCTCTCGCCATCCGGCCGTCGTTGCCGGTCCTCATCGTCTCGGGGTATTCGGACGCGATCGGCCTTGCATCGGACCTGCCGCGATTGAGCAAGCCGTTTCGGCAGGCAGAACTCTCGATCGCGCTTGAAAAGATCATGCCGGCGAAGGAAGCCGGTCCAATCATTGTGACGGTGGTAGAAGAACCGCTCGGGACTCCCACAATCCCCATTTCTTGACAGCTTCACATGAACGATCAGCTGCGCTCATTGGACCGCTTCGGCTATCCTTTTACATAGGGCGTAAGGCTGGCGTTGCGACGTAACATCCCGACATGGGCATCGATCCCATCGAACTGCGCATCCGCAACGAACCCGAGGCCGATCCGCTGAACGGACTGCCCTTTTCCTCGCGCCGCATCGTCGATGCCTGGCACACGGGCGCGCAGGCGTTCGGGTGGGAGCAGCGCAGCCCGGTTCCCGCCAGCCGCCGCGAAGGCGAATGGCTCATCGGCATGGGCTGCGCCAAGGGGGCGATGAAAGAGAGCGAATTGCAGGTTATCCACAACCAACATAACAAATCATCATCTGCAAACAACGCTCTGCCCCATTGCCATGCTGCACCATGTTATATCGCTGCAACCCAACCAAAATTGGTTGCAATCTTTGGTTTTGACACAGAATGTGATCCAATATATTTATGTAATTCAATTGCTTGATCGAACGGCAGGCGCCATGTCTCCGGATCCATTTTTTGGTTAAATGACGATCCTTCGAGAGCTACACCCCGTGGGCGCCATTGAGGCACGTTATATATTGTGCCCAAGCAGCGAGCATCCGACGTCGTGGCGTGAGGTATAGGGCGCTGTTGTAAGCTCCTCGAACCTCGTTTTGCTCAACATGGGCGAGAGCCATTTCAACCCAATCGGCCTTGTAGCACTCAGCTTCGTTCGCCCATGTCGAGGCGATGCCCCGGAAACCGTGTACGGTTTGGCGCCCACGATAGCCCATGCGGTAGCATCCGTAGATCATAGTGTTCTGCGAAATCGGCTGTCCCAGCTTATCGCCCACGAACACATGCTTTCCAGTACTGAACTGGCGAACCTCCCTCAGCAACGCAACAACAGGCGCACTTAGTGGCACGAGATGTTCGCGTTCCATTTTCATGCGTGCGGGGGGAACCCGCCAAATGGGATCGTCGCCGTCCAGCCCCTCGAACTCGGACCATAGCGCAAGCCGCGTCTCATTGGTACGCGCCCAGGTAAGCAGAGTGAACAGCAAAGCGGCCCGCGTCACTGCCCTGCGCCGGGGGTTTTCATCACCGTCGTACTGATCGATGGCGCGGACCAGCGTGGGCAATTCCGCCACGCCTACACGCGGCATGTGCCGCACGCGCGGCTTGGGCTGCATCAGATCAGTCAGGTACTGCGCCGGATCGGTCTCCGCCCACCCCTGCGGGATCGCAAAGCGATAGATCTGACTGATGTGCTGCTTGATCCGGCGGCTCACATCGAGCGGCCCGCGCGCCTCGACGCTGCGCAGCATCTCCAGTACTTGTGCAGCCGTCACCTTGCGCACGTCGATCCCGCCGATCGCCGGGAAGGCATCCCGCTCAAGCCGTCGCAACAATCGCGACGCATGCGCGTCATCAAGCCCGGAGAGGCGATTGGCGTGCCACGCCCGCGCCACCTGTTCGAAGGTCTTTCCCTTGCGGCTTTCGTTACCAGCGCCGGGATCGAGGCCTTCGGCGAGAGCAATCTTCGCCTTGGCGCGCTCCAACCGCGCATCCCCGAGACCAACGCTCGGGTAGGCGCCGAAGGAGAGCAGCTTCTCCTTGCCCGCGAAGCGATATTTCATGCGCCAGAGCTTGGAGCCATTGGGGCGAACGAGCAGATGAAGTCCACCGCCGTCGGCGAGCTTGTAGTCCTTTTCGCGGGGCGAAGCGTGGCGAACTTCCAGGTCCTTGAGACGCATGGGGGTATCTCCTGCTGGTGCCAGGCGATTACCCCACAGAATACCCCCAAATGCAAATCGACACCCTGACGCAGAAAGGAACAGAGTGGTGCAATATGGAGCGCCAAATCCTCCCGTAAGGCGCAGAAAATAAACACAAAAAAACCGTCTCGGGTTCCCCTGAGACGGTATGGTTCAATCTACTGTGGTTGCGGGGGTAGGATTTGAACCTACGACCTTCAGGTTATGAGCCTGAGAACGGGTGTTTCGTGAACCCCTTGAATATGCGGCATTATCGGGCATAAATGGCTGAATATCGCGAGTTTCCTTTGGTCAATCGCGCGCTCTCGGAGACAGCCAATGCCAACCATATCGCAATCTAACGCGGACACAGGACGGACACAAGCATTCCGGGAGAAGCTTTCGGACCAGTCCGTGCGCGATGCCGCACCGCCCGTCACCGGCAACCGCATCATCTATGACGCGAAGCTACCGGGCTTTGGATTACGCATCACCGCAAAGGGCGTTCGCTCGTTCGTGCTGAACTATCGGTTCAAGGGACGCGAACGGCGCATCACCATCGGCCAGTATCCGACTTGGAAGCTACTCGCCGCCCGCAAGCAGGCTGAACACCTTCGGCGGCAAATCGATCTCGGGATTGATCCGCTGGAAGAGCGCATCGCCGACCGCACCGCGCCGACCGTGCGCGACCTGTTCGACCGCTACGCGCTGGAACACTTGCCGACCAAAGCGCCGCGCTCTGCCGCTGACGATCGCTCGATGTGGATCAAGGATATTCTTCCCGCCATGGGCGCGAGTAAGGTTGCGGACCTGACCTCTGCCGACTGCGACGAACTGCACCGCGCGATCAGCATCAAGCGCCCTACCCGCGCTAACCGCGTGATCGAGGTTCTGCGCAAGGCGCTCAATCTGGCGATCCGCTGGGAATGGATCGACCGCAACCCTGCCTCCGGCGCGCGCAGGAACCCCGAGCCGAAGCGGACACGGTATCTAGGCCGGGAAGAGGTCGGCAAGCTGGTACGCGCGCTGGAAGAGCATCCTGAGCGCGTTTCTGCCGATGCACTGCTGTTCATGCTGCTTACCGGCTGTCGCCGGGGCGAAGCGCTTAATGCGAAGTGGAGCCAGATCGATATGCAGCATCGCATCTGGACCAAGCCGAGCACGGAAACCAAACAGCGCCGGGAACATCGCGTCCCCTTCTCGACTGCCGTTGCCCAGCTGCTCGAACGGCGGAGCGCCGAGGCGGTAGGAACATTCGTGTTTCCCGGAAGCCTCGGCGCGCCGCTGGTCGAAGTACGCCGCACTTGGGCGAAAGCTTGCGCGGTCGCAGGATTGGAGAAGGTTCGTATCCATGACCTGCGCCATACCTTCGCCAGCCTGCTTGCCTCGTCCGGGCAATCGCTGCTCGTCGTGGGCGAATTGCTCGGCCACTCGAGCCCGCAGACGACGAAGCGCTACGCCAACCTCTACGACGATTCGTTGCGTCTAGCCGCTGAAAGCATCCCCCTCTCGGTTGGGCTAAGTGCCGAGCGGTGACATACGCTGCCACTGAAAGCCATATTCCCCGAACACCCAAAAAGCGCTTGCCATCGGTTTAGAATTGTGGGTTTTTAGGAGCGCGGGGCCATCCCGAAAGCAACTCGAAAAGTGAGCAACCAACCGAACGTGGAATTGTGACTAGACGCGCCTCGTTTGCATCAGATTGAGCCATACACGCCAGTGATTAGGCGGCGTGAAACAAAAAACTTATCGCGCGCGTAAGATCACAACGGTAGATTTAGAGCATCCGAAATCGATAGCGAATTGGCCCTGCACCTTGCTCAATCTGGTGCTGGTGACTTTTATCCTATGATTGCCGCCAGCACCCGAGATTTCGGAGACTTGCGGTGCCTACAATTCCATCTGACGATTATCTCACGCCCTCGGAGGCTGCGCGTATTCTTCGCCGCAGCGCCCGAACGCTTGCCCGTATGCGCGCCGAAGGAAGAGGCCCCAGGTATCACCGCGAAGGTGGGCTGGTGCTTTATCGGCTGAGTGATCTCAAAGACTGGTTCCTCCAGTTCACGGTCACGCCGCCGAGGTCTTGCGCGTGATGCGACGCGCAGGCGAACCGAGCGGCAGCGAGGGCGCACTGCGCGCCGCAGCACGCGCATTCCTCGGCAGCACACCGGGTATGGAGGGGGGTCTTTGTAGCACCCCCCTCCAGAAATACATTCGCGGACAAAAACCATGACGGAATTGCTTTATCGCGGGTTCGACGGACTGGACGTCAGCTTTCAGGGCCAGATTAGCACCAAGTTCGCAGAAGCTCTGGACAACGCAAAAACCCAAGCCGGTAAGTCGCACCAAAGAGAGCCGCTCGAATGGAACGGCATCTTGCTCGCCGTGTTCGAGACCGGCGCCAAAGGCGGATATGCGTTCAGCGCCACCACCGGCGAGTTCGGCGCGACATGGTTCTTCAAGCGCCCCAGCATTCACGATCCTTGGGGCGTTCGGGTATCCTGCGGTTCATTCCTGCTGGCGACCAAGGGCCTCGGCGGCGCGCGAAGTTACATCTACGCCGTCATGGCGGCCTTGGACATTACCTTGCAGCCCAACGCTGAGAGCATCGGCAGGGTAGACTACGCCCTTGATTACTTGCTCCGGGATTTCACGCTGAAGCCTGAGCATTTCGTCATGCACTCCAACGCTCGCCGTGCCGATCATCATGAAATCCATGAGATCGGCGTGAACGGCCGCTCCGGGCGCGTTACATCGGTCACGGTGGGAAAGATGCCGGGACGGCAGTTGATCGTCTACGACAAGCGCGCAGAGATCATCGCCAAACGCAAAACGGCATGGTGGGACATTTGGGACGCGACACGCGCCAAAGAGGGTCGTCCTGCCCTCATGCGCGACTGCCCCGCCGATAGCCCCATCTGGCGGGTCGAAATTCGCGCAGGCAAGCAGCACCTCAAAACACGATGGAGAATTTCATCTTGGCGCGATCTGGACACCCGCTTCGGCGACACCGTCGATGAGAGCCTGAACGCTATACGCTATGCCGCGCCGACCGATGACAGTAACCGCTCCCGATGGCCGGAAGCCCCATTATGGCAAGCTGTGCGGCAGGGCGTCAGCGACGACTTGTTCGAGATGCGCAACTTTGCCGATCCGGATTTGATCAAGTCCGTCCAACGCGCCGAGCACGATAAACTTCTGTCGCAACAAATGACCGGAATATTGACGACGCGGGCAGCTATCCTCGGCCTTGCTGCGAGCGGCCTTCCTGATTTCGCGGCACTGTCTGGCGGTCAGATGGCCGAGAATATCGAGGAAGAGCCTGAACGCTATGCCCGCAAGTTGGCAGAAGCAGCGGCGCGATACCATGTCATCGATTAGCACTCTTCGCAGGAGCCTCTCTTAGGAGGCCCCTGTGTCATATAAATGCTGGATGAAGCCTAAAATTGCGGTCCTATCATGGCAAAATCTACATCAACTGCCATTCCCAGTCCCATAATGTCAGGGTCACGACGCTATCTTAAGCATGATTATACAGAACAATATCACGCGTTCAGAGATCTATTCTGAATACATAACAACCCATCTGGAAACATTAATCTTCTCATCCAAAATAACTGAACGTCATCGATTGACCTCATACTCATCCAGCATACGATAACGCTGCCTTAATTCAGAAGCTTCTTTTCTGAGTCCCTCCCGTTCTGAAAATGGCGTCGCGGCTGCGTCAGCCTTCCCTTCAAGAATTCGGGCACGGAGAAGATGATCTGTGACGCCAAATTGAGAGTTCTTCGCCAGCTCCGTAAGCGCGCCATCAAATTCATGTTGGCCAAGCTTAATCCTTGCCTCAATGCTATGCGTCTCGCGAAGCCTATTTCTTGTTTTAAGAAATTCTGCGTCTTCTCTTGCAGTACGGCTGTCGCCAGCCTCCGCAGCAGCAATCGCACGCAAACCCCGAATAAATGGATTGCCTGCGGCCCCTCGCTGGAGGACATCCGTGAGCATCTGTTGTGCACCAACGAAATTGAGATCCCTCCGCATCATCACCATTGCAGTACGCCCGTCGGCGTATGTATTTTGGCGAGGAAGCGTGCGCAAAGCACGAATGTTTTGCTCCGCTCCGACGAAGTCGCCCTGGGCAATGCGCATGCCTATCTGAACATCCAGCAGAATAGCATTCCGACCGATATACTGCTCTTCCGTTTTCACTAACTCTTGCAGCTCCCTCCACTGCCCCTGCTGCTGGTAACAGCGCGCCAAATCCCCTATGACTTGGCCTATATATTTTTTTACCGGCCGAGCCTTAAGTAAGTTAGAAATAGCAGATTTCATGTCATTCCTATGAACGCGGTCGTAGAAAGCACGAAGGTAGTAACGTGATCGATAATTACGCCCATCAATGAACTTCAGAACTTGCTCCGCACCCGATTCATCTCCTAGACGGGCTTGTGCCCTAACAACATAAGAGAGAATTTCCTCGCGAGTGGTTTCATCCATGTTGCCTTTCAGCGCAGGCAACCCCCAGCTAACTACTCTTTTTAAAAGCTGCGGATCGTCATGGCTACGATCATACGTATCATGAACTACTTCTTGGAGAGTTGACGGAAGAAGAATGTCACGAAATTCCTCCGGCAGCGTGCCACCTTCTATTGCGGCCATGTAGGCAATTGCATCCACCAGTTCTGCCCGCAAAACGTCATCTGTCTTGGCACGCTCCCACTCTTTATCGAGCGCCTCGGAGAAAGATTTCATAAGTTCGGAAGAACCGTACCCGTGCTTACGCCTGAATAGCGACCTGATTGGCCCTGTAATTAAATAGTTCCCACCCGAGACCTCGACCAAACACGCCAGTATTAGTCCGGAAATATTTTCCCCAAATATCTCTGGCGTCACTTGGTGGCGATCGACTATGATTTTCCGCAGCACTTCGCCTGACAGTTGCGGAACCCAGCTGAGAACCGAGAGAATATCCTTTTCAAGAACACTTCTTCGCTCAAAATCTAATGCCTCGCCTAGCACCTCTTCTTGAAAACCAAAAACATCTGCTGGTTGCGTGTTTAAAAAAGCGGGCCCTTGCTGCGAAACAAGCGCTGCCGTTGCGCGTGCAATTCCAGCATGCCCACCAATAATACGAATAATTTCAGAGTTCGGAAGTTCGACTTTTGCGTGAAATGCTTGGATCGCCTGAATCATCAGCGACCGTATATCTTGCTCTGCCAATGGCGGAACTTGCAATTGAAGAACGTTAGGATGAGCCCTCAGTTCGTTCTCATGCACTAAGCGGTTGGAAACAATTAATAGTTTTGCGTCCCGTGAGCGCTCTAGTTCACGAAAAAGCACCGGAACCCACGGTTTGAGGAAGCCTTTATCCTCATATATTCCATTGCCGGTCACGACCGTCACCGCTTGTCCCAGTCGTCCAAAATGCCCAATACGTCTCGCGACTTCGTCCGCTTGTATATCTAACGATGCCGCACGGAATTGCTGAAGGTCTTGACCAATAGAATGCAATTTGAGGTCAGTTTCAATTTCCTGCCGCAGAGCACGGTACAGGTCTGCGAGGTCAGCAAATTGCGGCAACTGCAATTCGGGCCCAAAATTCAACTCTGGTGTTGCTGGAAAGCCCTCGGCCAGAAAACGCCGACCAAACGTCCGCCGACCAATCCCTGCTGTACCTGCCAACACAAACACGTTGGGTGTCTGTTCAGTCTTCAGTACGGCGTTCCCGAGAGCTGCAACACTAGCATCGACTAACGCTCCCCGACCGAAAACCTGCGATCCCGCTACACGGCTGAGCGGACCAGTAATCAGCGCACGTCGAATATAACGGGCGACTTCACGCGCGCCTCTTCCAATCGATGTGACCCAGAAACCTCGCATCCACGGCGGTAGATCAGAAAAGCTGACATCCCCTATGGGGACCACGATTATACGAAACGTAGGATCTTTGATTTTCGCAAGCCTAGCTTGATCAACCTCAAAGCCCACCCAAGGCGATTTAACCGCATTCTTCGAGGCAAACAGCACGAACATCGTGGCTTGACCAACGCGATCTTCCATCGCTTTCAAAAGGTCTTCGCCGTTAGCAAAGCTACGCGGGTAGAAGTAAGCAAGCCCGTCCGGCAGAAACTTTCTGACATGATCGACAAAGAGCTCATCGCCCCCTTCGAGTGACAGAAAAACCGTTGGAAGCATTGCACACCTCGTAGCTTATGAAACCTTTGCTTCGCATTTTTCTCAGCAAGGTCAATGTGTGAAAGTTGGCTTCCGTTAGACTGCCAGCTTGCAATTCACGCTTCCAGTTATCGGGAAAAGGTATGAACGAGTTCGTTTTGAGATATGCGCCTTCGCAAAGCGCAAAACTGAGATTTGACATCGCCGCCCAAGTCAGACGGCGAGGCATATCGTTGCACTACACAGAACTGGTTGTTCCAGTGCGGCGTTGCTCAAAAAATGTTGTGCTGGAAAACGGACCTGACGCGGACACGGCGTTTCGTGGAGCTTGGCTCATTGCGTCTAAGTTGTTGTAAGTGTTGGTTGCGGGGGTAGGATTTGAACCTACGACCTTCAGGTTATGAGCCTGACGAGCTACCGGGCTGCTCCACCCCGCGTCACC
>NZ_JARVRY010000026.1:0-129188 GCF_030209485.1 Novosphingobium sp. fls2-241-R2A-195 | reverse complement strand
AAAGTCCCTGTTTCCGGACGTTTGAAGAGGAGGTGCATAATGAACCAGTCGTTGCCGCCTCGCGAATGGTGGTGCTGTCATAGCCCTTGTCGCCGAGCAGGGTAGCGCCCTCGGGCCTCTATCAGCGCTTCAGCTTCGCACGCATCATGGACCTGCCCACCCGTCAGTCGCAGGCCGACAGGACGTCCATCAGCGTCGACAAAAGCGTGGAGTTTGGTCGTAAGGCCGCCCCGGGAACGTCCCATGCCATGATCGCTGCATTCCCCTTTTTGCCCGTCGCACCGTGCTGGTGGACGCGCATGCAAGTAGAATCGATCATCACCAACTCGCCGTTGAAACCGGCGGAAACCGCCGCCAACAATCGGTCCCACACTCCAGCCTTTCGCCAGCGGATGAACCGGTTGTAGCAGGTCGTCGATGGACCATAGCGCTCAGGGACCTCTGCCCACGGCGCACCAGAACGGAAACGCCAGAGTATCCCGTTCAGCACCCGGCGGTCATCGACGCGGGGTACTCCACGCGGCTTGTTGGGCAGCAACGGCTCGATGATGAGCCATTCCTTGTCCGTCAGTTCATACCGCCGCCGCGTCATACGCCCTCCGTTTCCGAAGGCCGTCTGAATCACGCCAAGGCCGACAACTCAACCCGATTTATGAGTTCACGCCCTAGTGACAGCCCCGAACCGTCGGGCAGCACCAGCCGACGCCGTTGCCCTACCGCACTGGCAAAGCGCTCGGGGCTTGCCGAAGCCTTATCGCCCGCGCGACCGAGAAGCCAGTATCCGGCCGCAGGCAACGCGATCGCACCCGCAATCCCGGCCGCGATGGCCTGTCGGCGCGCGAGCATCGGCTTGCCCTTGCGCCACGCCCCGGGCCATCGCACCGCAGCGGGACGGGTCGAAGGCAGGGCAAGCCCCTCGGCGCCGTCCTCGAGCGCATCGACCAACGCGGTATCGCCTATCATCCGGGCCATCCGCGCGAAGGCGCGCGCATTGTCGGGCGAGGCGTCCAGCCATGCCTTCAGTTCCTGCCGATCGGGCGCGGTCAGTTCGTCGAGCCGATCCACCCAGTCGGCGGCGGTTTCCCGTATCGGGGCCTTGCGTTCATCCATGCCTGTCGTGCCCTTCACTCTCCCCATCGAGGTCGTCTTCGAGTGCCAGCGCGAGGTCGGCCATCGCCCGCACCAGGTGCTTTTTCACCTCCTCCACGCTGAGGCCGAGTTCCCCGGCGATCTCCTGCCGCGAACGGCCGTCCATAAGCCGCATCCGAAACACCGCGCGCCGCGCCGGGGTCAGCCGTGCCAGCGCCGTCTCGAAGCGTTCGTAGCGCTGACGATAATCCAGTACTTCGTCGGCGAGCGGCAGGCTGCACATGAGGTCCAGCATATCGACATCGCCGATCCGCTGTGCCTTGCGCGCGCCCGCAATGATGACCGAGTCCGCAACCCGATAGGCATAGGCGAGCGGATGCTCGATCGCCTGCCGCCGCTCCTGCTCCATGACCCTGATTCCTGCACCACGCCCTCCAAGCCGTCCGGATCGCGCACGCGCTTGCGGACATAGCTGCGCAGCCGTTCCATGCCGCCCAGCAGGGAATTGCCGGCCTTGCTCATCAGCATTGCGCGGCTCTCCTCCGGCGGCTGAAACCTCCGCGCCGCCCCTGCAGAGCGTACAAGGCCCCCGGCGGGGACAGGACCGCGACGAAATCAGTAGGCATAGCGCATCCCCAGCGCGACCGTCCGGCCGCTGCGCGTGCGCGCGAGCAGACGTTTGGCGGTGCGGTCGGTATATTGCTCGATCGGCGTATCGGTGATGTTGCGCGCCTCGACCGAAGGCTGCAGGCCGGGGCGCAGCATGGCATGGGCCGCGAAGTCGATCGTCGTGCTCCCCCGGATCCGCGTACCGATATTGCCGTTGTTGCCCACTCCGTCGCGATACGTGCCGCGATAGGCTAGGGCGACGCGCGCATCCCAGCCGTTTCCGGTGTAGTAAGAGCGTGGCGTTGCCCGACCAGCGCGAAAGGTCGATCAGCGGCAGCGACACGGCGGTATCGTCGTAGATCACTTCGCTGTGGCCCGAGGCGAAAGTCGCATTCGCCTGCACGCCGAGCCCGTCGAACGAGGCGGGCAGACACCGCAGGTCACGCTGCACCGCCGCCTCGACACCGAGGATCGAGGCTCCTGAGCCATTGAGCGGACGCACCACGTTGTAGAGCGTATCGGCATCGACGCCGGGATAGAGGAACGCCGTCGGCAACCCGGTCTGCGAATAAGGCATCAGCGTGGTGGCCGAGGTGATGAACGAATCCATCCGCTTGTAGAACGCCCCTAGCGAGGCATAGCCGTCACGGCCCATGTAATGCTCTACAGCAAGGTCCAGCGCCGTCGCGGTGCAGGGGCGCGGCGATGGGTTGCCGGTCTCCACCGTGCCGCCGAACGGGGTAGAGTTCACCGACGCCGCTGCGCGCAAGTCGGAGACATCGGGCTGGTTGACATCGCGGATGCGCCGCAGCGTAAGATCCCGTGCGACGGTCGGCGGGGGAGAGCGGCCGGCAGCGGAAACGGGGACAGAAAAAAGTTGTGAAAGTTCAAAGGCTTATTTATTATATTTTTGCCACATTGTGATTTTAAAATATACATTTAAATAAATATCTTAATATTCTCGATAAATATTATAACAAGAGAAATAAAAACTAACTGACAATCTACGCATTAATTTTGAAATTCACCTCAATCGAGCATAAGCGTTCACGCGATTCAAACGCTGACGCACTTGTCGGATTTGCGATTGACGAAGCCCCTTGCCTCGGCCCAGACGACAGGCAAAGTCGCACTACCGAGGACATCCATGACCAAGCCCGAATCCCCCCGCCCGGGTTCGCTCAATCCCGATCGCCGCCAGTTCCTCGAAGGGCTTGCCGTCCTTGGCGCAGCCACGGCGGCAGGTGCTCCCGCCGCTGAAGCTCGCACGACCAAAGCCGCGTCGCACGGTGCGGTCAGCGACGCCCGGCTGCGCGAAGCGATCGATACGGTCGTGGTGATCTACGCGGAGAACCGCAGCTTCAACAACCTCTTCGCCGATTTCCCCGGCCTCCAGCAGCCGCTGTCGAAAGTCCCGGCCGAGCGCTCTGCCCAGCGCGACCGCGATGGCAAGCCGTTCGAGACATTGCCGACGATCTGGGAAGGCCTCGTTCCCGACAGGCAGGTGGTCGAGCATACCGAGTACCTGATCGGCCCCGACGACCTCGCCCCCCTGCCCAATGCCCCCTTCGCGCTGAAGACCAAGGAGGGTGACCCTCTTCCGCATGGCGTCGTGACCCGCGACCTTGTCCATGCGTTCTACAACAACCAGATGCAGATCAATGGCGGGCGCAACGACGGCTTCGTCGCCTGGGGCGACAGCGGCGCGCTGGTCATGGGTCACTATGGCGACAGCCGCGCGCAGTTGCGCCTCTGGCAGGTGGCGCGTGAGTTCACCTTGTGCGACAACTTCTTCATGGGCGCTTTCGGCGGCTCGTTCCTGAACCACCAGTACCTGATCGCGGCGCGTCCGCCCTTCTACCCCGATGCGGACAAGAGCCCCGCCACACGCAAGATCGCCCAGGTCGAAGGCGATGACCCCACCGGGATCCGACTGAAGCTGGAAGCGCGCAGTCCCGCCAGCGCGATGGACGGTCCGCCGAAATTCGTCCCCAACACTTTGTCGCCGGATTTCTGGGCAGTGAACACGATGCTGCCGCCTTACACCCCCACCTACCTGCCCGACCCGGAAAAGCCCGGCTATGCGGACTGGTCCAACGGCAGCACGCTGATCCCGCAGGATCACCGCACCATCGGCGACATGCTTTCCGCGCGCGACATCGGCTGGGCGTGGTATGCTGGCGGGTGGAGTTCGGCGCTAGGCAAGGATGCCTCCTTCCCGGCGCGCCCGAACCTGCAGCCGCATCATCAGCCGTTCAACTACTATTCCCGCTTCGCGCCCGGCACCAAGGACCGCGAGGAGCACCTGCGCGACGCGGGCGAGGGCAGCACCGCGCGCACCAACCGCTTCCTCGCCGATGCCGAGGCGGGCCGCCTGCCGCCCGTCAGCTTCTACAAGCCGCAGGGCAACCTCAACATGCACGCGGGCTATTCCGACATCGATGCGGGCGACCGTCATATCGCCGCAGTCATCGACGCCCTGCGCGCCAGCCCGCAGTGGGAACGCATGATGATCGTCGTCACTTTCGACGAGAACGGCGGCTGGTGGGACCACGTCGCCCCGCCCAAGGGCGACCGCTGGGGACCGGGCACCCGTATCCCGGCCATCGTCGTCTCGCCGCATGCGCGCAAGGACTTCGTGGATCACACGATCTACGATACCGGCTCGATCGCGCGCTTCCTCACCCGCCGCTTCGGCCTCGCCAAGCTGCCGGGCCTGACGATGCGCGAAGAGGCCATGCGTGCAGCGGGCGGCGTCGCTCCGGGGGACCTGACCGGAGCGCTCGATCTCTGAAAGCTTGTCACAGACGCCACGGTAAAGGCGGCGGGACTAACCCGCCGCCCTTGAGTTCGTTTCAGGCCACGCCCGAGGCCACGAACCACGAACGGAACACGCCTTCGCTCTCCGGCCCGTAGCGGAACGGACCGCTGCGGGCTGCCGGGCTGGTCGCCTGATAGCCGGTCTCTACCGAGGAGAACCCGGCCGCCTCGAACAGCGAGCGATAATCCGCGCTGAGCGCACCGCGCCAGTTCGGCTCGTTGTTGTACTGCGCTTCCAGTTCGCCTGACAGTTCGACCCAGGCATCGGAATTGTCGTGCAGCAGCGGCACCTCGAGGTGGACCGCAACGCCTCCGGGGCGCAGCAGGCGGCGACTTTCGGCGATGATCGCCATCGTCGCGGCCTGCGAGGTCTCGTGGAACATCACACAGCTGAACACGAGGTCGAAGCTGCCGTCGGCAAAGTCGGTCTTCTCCGCGCTCTGCTGCGAGAAGTGAACGCCCGCGCCAAGGTGCTCGGCGCGGGCATGGGCATAGCGCAACATCGATGCGCCCACGTCGATGCCATGGACTTCCGCGCCGGGGAAGCAGGTCGCGGCAGGCACCGTGCTGGTGCCGATGCCGCAGCCCATGTCGAGGATGCGCGCCGGATTCAGATCCGGGAAGCGGGTGAGGACGTGCGCCATGGCGGTCTGCCCGCGCAGGTCGTTGAGCATGCCGCCGTTGCGGCCGAGCATGTAGACCGCACCACCGCGATCCATCATCGCGCCCTGCAGGATCGAGCCGTCGTCATGGGCATTGCCGCCCGGCATCAGGTGGATGTCGCCCCGCCGGATGTAGTCGGGCACCGCGAAGTCAGGATCGGTACGCACCGAACCCAGCGGTGCCTCGATCGCGGCGAGGTCTTCGAGGGCGCCCGCCTGCCGCTCGACGCTGGCGGCAACGCTGGACCACAGCTGGCGCTGCGATTCCCGCTTGAGTGACAGCCAGGTCGAGAAGCTCTCGTGCTGCCCCATGCGTTCGCGCAAGGCGGCGGCGGTGTTGTTGGCACCGGCGCTGGCCTTCTGCTCGGCGGCGGCGATGCGGGCCTGCACCGGCTCGATCCGGGTCATGACGTAGAGCTTGAGATCGCGCACGAACAGCTGCTCAGCCAGTTCGTCATGGCTCGGCACCGCGATCAGCGGGTGGTCGAGCTGGGCACGGCGTTCGGACATCTGTTCGCTCACGGCAGGGTCTCCTCGGCAGGGGCGTTCATTGCGGCCAGTTCCGCCTCGGCGGCTTCGCGCAAGGGGCGGAAGACCTTGTCGAGCGTGGCCTTGCGCAGACCTTCACGCTGCGCGGCGGCCTCCGCATCGGGCTCGAAGGCATCGACAGCGCCCGCGGGCAACGTGCCCGAGACGGCCAGAAGCCGCTCGGCGGCGTCGAGGCGGGCGCGCAGCACGGTCACTTCCGAAGTCAGGCCGACGATCATCGCCAGCAGTTGCTCGTCCATCGGTCGGCTGCCGTCGATGGCGTCGAGCCGGTTGGGCGTGCGGGGCAGGGATTTACGCGTCATGACTCGGGGAAGCTCTTGTTGCGTCAGTTGGACTGTACTCCGACTGGCTGCAACGTCGAGGCGGGCGGCTCAACCGCATCCTCGGCTGTCTCCGGCAGGCGATAACGCAGCATGATGATGCTGGCGATCACGGCGGCGAGCGCGGGCACCAGCGAGACGGTGACCATGATGCCGGTTTTGACGCTCGCGGGCTGCTCCTCCGCCCCGGCGCCGGTGGAGGAGACGAAGCCGGTCCAGCTCATGATCGTGCTGAACAGGAAGATGCCGAAGGCCGATGTGCCCTTCTCCACCATGACGAAGACGCCCGCGAGCATGCCTGCGCGGTTCTCGCCCTGGATGCGGCGGGAATAGTCCATGGTGTCGGTCAGCACGGTGTAGAGGCCGAGGAACACCCCGCCGCTCGCCGTGCCGGACAAGGCGCAGGCGATGTAGATGAGCGGAAAGGGCGAACCCGCCGGGATCAGTGCCCAGACGGTGTAGGCCACCGCGCACAGGCTGCCTGCGCTCACCAGAGCGTTGCGGCGCCCGAAACGGCTGGCCATGCGGACCCACAACATCTGCGAGATCACCATCATCGCCGTCTGCACCGCGAAGATCGTGCCAAGCGCGGTATCGGTGACGTGTAGGACGTGGCGGGTGTAGTAGGGGATCGCGGTGATATGGACCGCAAGGCCCGAGAACAGGATCAGCTTGAAGCCCATCAGGCACAGGAACGGCTTGTTGGACCACAGCGCCGCCCATGTCGCCGCGAACGATCCGGTGGGCTTCTTCTCGGCTTCTACCGGGTGGCGCTCCTTGAGCAGCAGGAACGCGGCGATCCCGCCGAGCGCGATGGCGATGCCCAGCACCATCGCGACATGGCCGTGCCCCGCCCGATCGCTCCCCAGCCGCGCCAGCAGGAACGGCGCCGCCGAGGTCGCCGCGAAGCTACCGAGCGACGAGCCATAGACGCTGAAGGTCATCAGCCGCGAACGGGCATGGAAATCGTCCGTGATCGCGCGCCCGATCGCCAGATAGGGGATGCGAAACATGGTGTAGGCGGTCGAGTAGAGCAGCAGCGTGAAGCCCACGTAGAGCCACATGTTGTCGCCCTGCAGCCCGCCCGGCACGTTGAAGAGCAGGATCATCGACAGGCCCGCCAGCAGGCCGCCACCCAGCAGGTAAGGGCGGAACTGGCCGAAGCGGGTGCGGGTACGGTCGCCGATGTAGCCCATCAGCGGATCGGTCATCGCGTCGTAGATCTTCGCCGCGACGGTCAGCATCCCGGCCAGCGCGATGGCGAGGCCGAGCGAGTCGGTCATGAACCGCAGGTGCAGCAGCCCTACGGCGCTCACCAGCGCGGCGGAAGTGAACGAGCCGATCGCCCATCCGATGTACGCGCTCTTCTTCATTCCGGCACCTCCGTGGATGGTCTCGACCTGCATGATGCCGTCACTGGTCGGTCCACACCCTGCTCATGTCCGAGCTGCCGACCTTGGGGCAGCCCTCCCTGGGCAGCTGGACCGCGACCATGAACGAGCCTTCCGGCCCGGACTTCGAGATGTGCCCCTCCCCCGTGCAATCCTCTGCATAAGCGAGGTCGCCGTGCTTCAGTTCGTACTCGGTTCCGTCGTGCAGACCGATGATCATGGAGCCGAACAGCGGGATCAGCAGGGTCGGATTGTTCGCGACATGGAAGCCGAAGCCCGCATTGGGCTGCGATCCGCCGAGGGTCACGCGAAAAGCCGTGCGGCGCAGCAGCGTGGCGATCTCCTGCCCGCGCGGCTCCACCACGTCGAGCTGTTCGGCGCGGGTGAGGCCGTCCGGGCCGGAGTAGAGGTGGAACACCCGCTTGATCCACGGCATCGGATCGCCGGTGCCCTTGAATTCCATCGGGAAGCCCTGCCCCGGCAGCGGCTTGACCGCTGCGGGAGCCTCGACCGCATCGGCGTAATGGGACAAGCCCATCATCGCCATGAGCATGCCGCCACCGGCAAGGAAATCGCGCTTGCTGTGCGTCGTCATCGCGGGCGATCTCCTCAGGCGGCTTCGCGGCGAGCGCGGGCGAAAGCGCGCGGCTCGCTGTCGGGACGCTGCCAGATCAGCGGCAGGTTCTCGCTGGGGGCGGGGTGGACGCCCTCGGGCTGGGCGAGGACGTCGACGCCCGGCACCGGGGTCAGGCCCTCGCGCGGGCACCAGTAGCTGTCGTCGCCGATCATGCGCATGGCAAGGCCGGTGCGCGCGAGGGTGTCGGAATCGTTGCCCTTGGAATAGTGCGGGATGTCGACGTGGAACAGCACCGCGTCGCCCGGCTCCAGATCCCAGGTGACGAAGCGGAACGGGAAGTCCGGATTGTCCCGCTCGGCCTGGAAGTCGGGAAAGCGGAAGGTTCCGTCACCCGCCGGGCCGAAGCGCGATCCGGTCTCGATGCAGAACTTGTGATATCCCGCGACGAACTCGATCTGGCCGTTCTCCCTGTTCACCGGCGAAAGCGCGACCCACAGGTTCGGGATCATCGTGCCGGTGAAGGGCCAGAGGTGGTCGGCGTGCCACTGCATGATCGAGGGCGAGAGCGGCGGCTTGCGGAACAGGTGATCGTGGAACATCTGCACGTTGTCCGCGCCGATCACCCGGCCGACAATCTCGCCTGCGGGCGAATTGAAGACGAAGTCGCGGAACGGGCCGGGCTTGCGCCACAAGTGCGCGACCGAGATCATCGCCCCGTGCGAGGGTCCGGTCTGGCCGTAGGCCTCGGGATCGCTCTCAACCGCGCGCGCCGCTTCCTGCATCTTCGCGATCCATTCGGCGTCGAACATCTGGCGCAGGCAGACCACGCCGTCGCGGGCGTAATCGTCGATGTCCTGCTGCGTGACGGGATTGAGAGGTTCCTTGTTCATCGTCTTTCTCTTCTCAATTTGCGGAGGGCCGGGGTGTTGACGCCCGGGGATGGGCCGCAAGCCATGCGCGGGCGCGCAGGATCGCGTTCTGACGCACGTCCTCGTAGAAAAGGCCGAGGTCGTGATAATGCATGCTGTCTCCCGGCAGCGGCTTGAGGCCAAGCGCGGGATCGGGATCGACCACTAGCAGCCCGCGCTCGCACTTCGCGGAGACTGCGTGGGGAACGATGGCCTTGATGGCGCTCTCGTCAGGTGCGCCGGGGACCGCGCCCTTCGCGGCATCGCGCAGAGCGACGGGTTGCGAGCGGTCGAAGGTCAGCGGATTGATGCACAGGATCGTCGGATCGGCGCCCTGCGGCAGCACCGTCCGGTTGTAGGCTTCCGCGAAAGACGCCGTTTTCGCAAGGTCGGCGCTCGGCAGGATCGAGCTCCAGTGTACCACGCAGCCGGTGCTTTCGGGCTTGTCGCACATCGTCAGCTTCGAGCCCGCCCGGTCGTACTTCGACGCAGGGAAGGTGATGCCAACGTCATAGGCCGCCACCATGCGCGCGGCGAGCGGCTTTCCGTCGATCTCCTCGTCAAGCAGCCGCTCGAGATGCGCGGCGCCCTGGCTGTGGCCCACGAGGATGAAGGGGCGGCCCTTGTTGTAGTGGTCGAGGTAGTAGCGGAACGCGCGCTTCACGTCGCCATAAGCGAGCGCGAAGGCATCCTCGCGGATCTTGCCGCCTTCCTTCTGCGCGCCGCTGGTCGCCTGGCGATAGCGCGGGGCGAAGACGCGGCAGCAGCCGTTGAACACCCCGCCCTGCCGCGCGATCACGCTGCCGTCGGTCCAGGCGTTGGTCGCCTTGTCCGGCACCGGCTGGTTGTAGCGATCCATCGAGCGATCGGTGGTCGGGTGGATGTAGAACACGTCGACCGGCAGGTTCTGCCGCGCCGTCGATCCGGGCGCGACCGCCGCGGCGGCACCCTCGTTCCTGCCGTCAGCCGCCCAGCTGGATGCGCGGGCGTAGTCGGGGGCGGATGGTACTTGCGCCATGAGAGGCGCGGCTGAGGCAAGGCCGGCAATGGCCGTCAGGATTCGGAATAGAGGCTTCACGTCCGCTCGTTCTCTTGTCTGAAGAGGAGATGGAGCCGGGATTCGGAAGGCCTCGCCGATCCGTCACGACCCCTTCAACCTGATCGGACGAAAGCGGGTTGAAAAGCTTACAAATCTCGGCAGGCGATAGAGTTTCCTTATACTGTCGCGGTCACAGCGCGATCGCTCCGGTACGACTGGCGCAGTTGCGACGCGAACCGCCGTACCGACGCGCTCTTGTAACTGCCATGCACGCTGAGCAGGCCCAGGGCGGGCGCCTCTACCCGCGTGTCGGGTACGCGGCAAAGCGTCCCGGCCTCCAGCTCGGCCGCGACGAGGTCGTCCGGCAGCATGCCCAGCAACCCGCCGTCGAGCACGAGCGAGCGGATCAGGCTGATCGAACTGGAGCGAACCGCCGCCTTGGCAGGCGTCATGCCCAGATGCTGGAGCATGGCGAGCAGGCCCTTGGCCTCATCCTGATCGGGCGCGAGGTTGGGCACCGCGACTTGCGCCCAGTCATGCGGGGCAAGCGGCTGGCCGGAAGCGATCTCGTCAAAAATACGGTGATCGGGTCGCGCGAAGACCGAGTAGAACTGGCGGACCAGAAGATCGAAGTCGAACTCCTCATCCTCCGGATCGACGTTTGCGTTGGCGCAAAAGGCGAGGTCGATCTCGCCTTGACGCAGCCGCTCGTGCAGTTCGGAACTGTAGCCCTCGACGATGCGCAGGGCGACGTCGGGGTCGGTCTCGCGGAACTTCGCGACGATGCGGGAGAACTGCGCATTCACCATCACCGGGTGCACACCCAGCTCGATGATCTGGGCGCGGCTGCTGCGCTCGACTTCGGCCAGCAGGCGGTTCTGCTCGCTGACGATCAGGCGGGCGCGCACGATCAGGCGTTCGCACGCCTCGGTCGGCTTGATGCCGCGCGGGCCGCGAATGAACAGCGAAAGGTTGAGGCTTTCCTCGAGCTGGCGGATGCTCCAGGTCAAGGCGGGCTGCGACATTCCGAACAATTTCGCGGCCTTGCGAAAGCTGCCGGACTCGTAGACCGCGATCATACGCTCGAGTTTGGCGATGTTCATTGCTGCCTCCTTCGTGGCGTGGAGGCGGACGATCGATCAAGCCTATAAAGAAGAGTAATAGATAATTTGGATTATCCGCCCTGCGAGGGGATGGCACGGCATGGGTTCACCCACCTTGCGGCCGCGCCCAGTGTGACCGGTGCCGAAACAGGGCGCCGCTGCCGCGCGCCGCCCTTACGGAGCCGTCCCATGTCGCTAGAAATCCTTGGAGTCCTGCTCCACCGCAACGCATCGGAGATCAGCCGTGGCGGCGGTCCCGCGTTCGACGTCGACATGATCCAGAAGATGGCCCGCGCCTTCGACGAGAACGACTTCGACCGCGTCCTGATCCTGCAGAACTCCTTCGCGCCCGATCCTTTCGCGATCGCCAACTATGCGGCGGCAGTGACGGAAAAGCTGGCATTCATGGTCGCCCACCGCCCCGGTTTCGTTGCGCCGACCATGGCCGCGCGGATGTTCGCGACGCTCGACAACCTCAGCGGCGGCCGCGCCGGAGTCCACGTCATCACCGGCGCCAACGACACCGAACTGGAGTGCGACGGAGACTTCCACACCAAGGAAGAACGCTACCACCGCAGCGCCGAGTACGTCGAAATCATGCGCAAGGTGTGGTCCAGCGGCACCCCGGTGGACCATAACGGCACCTACTACCGGTTCAACAACGCCTTGTCGGAGCTCAAGCCAGTGGGCGGCGGCGCGATCCCGGTGTACTGGGGCGGGTCCTCCCCGCTCGCGCTGGAGAAGGGCGCCGAAGTCGCGGACGTCTACGCCATCGGCGGCCTCAAGCCGCTCGACCAGATGGCGGGCACCGTCGCGCAGATCCGCGATGCCTGGGCGCGCACCGGCCGCCCTGTCCGCATCCAGACTTCGGTGCGCGTGATCGTCGGCGAGACCGAGGACGCCTCGTGGAAGGCCGCCGCCGACGTCGTCGAGGCGCTGCGCGAGACCGCGCTCGAACAGCAGCGCAAGATCGCCGGCAGCGACGAGGCCATGAGCACCGGCATGCGGCTCGATCCCAAGCTGGCCACCACCAAGGGCGGGTCGGGCCGAGAGGAACTGGAGGCGATCGCGGGCGGCAAGGACCTGCTCGACAAGCGGCTGTGGACCGGGATCACCAAGGCGTCAGTCAGCTTCTCGACGCCGATGCTGCCGCCCGCGCTGGTGGGCACCGCCGAGCAGGTCGCCGATGCGATGATGGACTATTACGCGATGGGCATCACCGGCTTCCTGATGCGCGGCTTCGATCTCTACGGCGACATCGCCCTGCATGGCCGGGACCTGATCCCCACGCTGCGCCGCCTCGCCGCCGAGCACGACGCCCGCGTCGGCCTCTCCGAAACCCAGCCCGTCTGAGGACCGTCATGAAGCGCTTCATCCCCATCCTTGCAGCTGCCTTCCTTTCGGGCGCCTGTTCCGCCGCCGACCGCCCGGCCCCCACACCGCCGCCGGTCTCGCCGCTATCGCCGGGGGCCGAGGCGTTCCGCGTGCTCCACATGTACGGCGGCGACGACGGCGAATCCCACCTGGAGATCAAGGACCTGCCGCGCACCGGCGGCGTCCCCGGCAAGAGCGTCCAGACCCGCCTCTACGCCACCGACGTGGAGATCGGCGACGCCCTGCCCGGCGACTTCATCGATTATCACGGCGTATCGACGCCGCGCTTCCTGATCGTCCTGTCGGGCCAGCTGGAAGTCGGGTTCGGCGACGGATCGAAGCACGTACTGTCCAAAGGCGACATCGTGCTGGCCGACGACGTGACCGGGCGCGGCCACACCTCGCGCACAATCGGCACCGAGCCGGTGCGCATCCTCACGGTGCGGTTGCCCAAGGAAAACAGCTTCCAGCCCAAGCTCAATCCGTGCCCTGAAGGCGTACCTGCCGAGCAGTGCGTCAGCGCCCGCCTCACCGGCCGACAAACGGGCGCACCGCCCTCCGAAAAGAAGTAACCCACACCAAACCTAAGGAATCGACGTGGCAGCATATATCGTAGCAACCGTGGTCATCACCGACGCCGAGAAGTTCGGCGCCTACGTCAAGGCCATCGCCGGTCTCAGCGAAAAGCACGGCGGCGAATACCTCGTACGCGGCAAGGTGAGCGAAGTGCTCGAAGGCGACGTCAATCCCGACGAGCGCGTGGTCGTCTCGCGCTTCGAGACCGAGGAAGCCGCCCTCGCCTATGCCAAGAGCCCGGAATACAAGGCCGGTGCGGCGCTGCGCGAAGGCGCAGGCACCGTGCAGACGCGTCTGATCATCGCCCCCTGAGAGTCTGTGTAGAAAATGCCCGATTGGGCATTTTCTGCGCGGCACCGGCCCACTCCCCCACCCGACCACCCAACGGTAGTATCCTGCTGGTGGTCGGGTGGGCCAAATATCTGGGACTGGGGCCGGTGCCGCAAAATTCGCCTGCAGCGAATTTTCAAACGGAAACCGCGAAGGCCGTCCGCATCGCGGGCGGCCTTCGCATTTGGTTCATCGGCAGGCGGATAGAATATCGGCGAACCATCCGACCTACACAGTGATCAGCTATATGGATCATGCGCGGGTAGTGATTTTACGAGGTACACGAGAGATGAAAGCGCTTCGCGGCCTGGCCGCAACTCTTCCACTTAAAGATCTGGCGCTTACAGGTCTGGCCATAACCATGAGCCTGTTCGTGGCCATAGCCCCCGCCTCGGCCCAGACGGCGAATGCACAGGCGGGCAAGCGCCTGTTCATGCGCTGCCAGGCCTGCCACTCGACGGCAGCGGGCCAGCCCAACAAGGTCGGTCCCAACCTCAACGGTTTCATCGGCAAGAAGGCTGCGAGCCGCCCCGGCTTCCGCTATTCGCCTGCTCTGACCAAGAGCAGCGTCAAGTGGGACGACAAGTCGCTCAACGCCTGGCTTGAACGGCCGAGCAAGCTGGTTCCCGGCACCACCATGGCTTTCCCCGGCATCGCCAAGCCGGAAGATCGCGCCGCCCTGATCGCCTGGCTCAAGACCGCGACGAAGTGAGCGAGGCGGTGAGGCCGGCGGCCGACGCCCGCGACGGCGAATTCGCCCGGGGATGGAAGATCGTGCTGGCCGCCACCCTTGGTGTCGGCCTCGGCCTTTCCCCCATGCCGGTCTACACCCTGGGGATGCTGGCCCCCCAGCTTTCAGCCGCCTTCGGGTGGTCGATCGCGGAGGTCATGGGCGTCATGTCCGTCACGACCCTCACCGTCGTGCTTTCCGCGCCGCTGACCGGGGCGCTCACCAACCGGTTCGGCGCGCGCAACGTCGCGCTGTGCTCGGTGGTATTGTTCGGCCTCGGCGTGCTGTCGCTGGCGCTGTCCTCCGGGTCGATCCTCGGCTTCTACCTCACCTGGGGCTTCATCGCGCTGGGCGGCGCGGGAACGCTGCCGATCACCTGGACCCGCCTCGTCAACGAGCACTTCCAGCGCAACAAGGGCCTTGCCCTCGGCCTTGCCATGATGGGCTCGGGGCTGTTCGGCATCTTCGCCAAGCCCTATGTGCGCTGGCTGATCGAACAGTGGGGCTGGCGCGGCGCCTTCGTCGGGCTCGGCCTGCTGCCGCTGGTTCTGGCCCTGCCCGCCGCCTTCATCTGGTTCCGCGCGCCCAAATCCCGCGTGGATGAACCCGCCGCGCCTCCCGTCGCGATGGGCGGCATGACGACCGCGCAAGCGGTGCGCGACTGGCGCTTCTGGCTGCTGGCCGTGGCGCTGGTGCCGATCTCCTTCGCGCTCGGCGGTGCGGTCCCCAACATGGAAGGCATCCTGCGCGCCGGGAAGCTGGATAGCGGCACGATCGCCTCGCTCACGCCGCTCATCGGCCTTTCCGCGATCATCGGACGGCTCGTCGGCGGCTGGCTGCTCGACCGCTTCTGGGCGCCGATGATCGGCACCATCCTGCTCGCCCTGCCCGGCCTGTCCTACTGGAGCCTCATGGGCGGGACCATCGACCCGCAGGCGGCAGGCATCTCGATCTTCCTGATCGGCTTCGCGCTGGGCATCGAGTACGATTTCATCGCCTTCATCGTCGCCCGCTATTTCGGGATGAAGCACTACGGCACGATCTACGGCTGGCTCTACATCCCCTTCGCGATCGGCGCCGGGTTCGCCGCGCCGGTGTTCGGGCACGATTTCGACGTCAACGGCAGTTACGTCCTGTCGCTGAGCTGTTCGGCGATAGCCTTGCTGACCTGCGCCGGATCGCTGCTGTTGCTCGGCCCCTACCGCACGTTCGAGGCGTCAGAACGCCCCTGAAGGAACGAGCCCTGATGGTGCAGCCTGCAGGAAGCCTGCCTGCTGCACCGTCTGGCGAAACGACCGGCTGACCGGCACTTCCAGCCCGTCCCGCAGCACCAGCCGGGGCGCGCCTGCACTGCCTGCCACCCGGACCACCGCGCCCGAGGCCACCCAGAAGCTGCGGTGGACCTGCAGGCCCCTCCCGCCCAGTTCGCTGACCGCCTGCGACAGGCGATAGAGGATCAGCGCATTGCCCGCGCTGGTGTGGACGCGCAGGTAATGCTGCTCGGCCGAGAGCGCGAGCACTTCGCCGCGCAGGGTCACCGGCACTTTCGTCATGAACGGCAGCACGCTCTCGACGCTGCTGGGTGCGTGGCCCGTCTCGATGCTCGGCCGGTAGCCGTAGCAGGGCATCTTCCAGAAGTGGAAGAGCATCAGGTTGATCAGCGGCCACTCGATATAGCCATAGATGTGCGTCTTGAAGAACAGCACCGCATCCAGCCGGATCTGCGGCATCGGGCGCGTCATCGGCAAGTCCGGGAACATGCCGAGATAAGCGTGCACCCATAGCTTGAGTGCCATGTCGGACGGCAGCGAAGCCACCACCACTCCGACCATCAGCGTCGCCCAGAGCGGCATCCCCGCGCCGCGCAGCGGCCGGGCCAGCGCGCGGGTAACGATGTCGTTCGCCCACCAGCCGCACATCGACAGGCCGATCCAGAACGCGATCGCATGTTCCTTGGGCCAGGCGACCGTGCGCCCCGCTTGAGGCCATCCGGCGACGAAGCCGAGGAACACCGGCACCCCGATGAAGTGGACGCAGAGCTGGCGCGGATTGAGGCCGAGCAGCAGCGGCTCGTCCGAAAGCCAGAAACCCCTCGTGAACATGCGGTGACCTGCCATGCCGAATCCCCGTATCGCTGCCTCACTGCAGAAACGGCCGATCCCGTGGATTTGCGGGCCTCGACTCCGTTCGTGCAACACGAATGACGTTCGTGAAGGCCCGTCCGCGCATCAATGGCGTTCAGGAATTTTGATCGCCTGCCGGGAACGCTTGATTGCACGGTGCCCGCCCGGCCCATCACCCTGCCTGCCAGAACACCGTCCCATGACACGGCCAGGGAGGCCCCCTTTGACACGCGAACTTTCCCGTCGGACCCTGCTCGCCACCGGCATGGTGGCTGCGGCCGCCGCCTACTTGCCCCGCATGGCCTTCGCCGCCGAGAAGACCGACGTCGTGGTCATCGGCGCCGGTCTCGCCGGGCTCAATGCGGCGCTGCTACTCACCGAAAATGGCTGCCGTGTGACGGTGCTCGAAGCCGGGAGGCGCATCGGCGGCCGCGTCTTCACCTCGACCGAGATCGAGGGCCATCCCGAGCACGGCGCCTCGCAGATCGGCCGTTCCTATGCCCGCGTCCTCGACCGCTGCGAAGCGCTGGGGGTAAAGCTGGCACAAGGCTCCAACATCTACGACAACTATGCGATCTCCCTCGACGGACAGTTGATCCGACCGGGGCAGTGGGAGAACCACCCGCTGAACAGGACGGTCGGCGCGGAGCGCGGCGTCGTGCCTTTCGCGCTCGGCAGCTACTACCTCGCCAAGACCTACCCGTGGAACACGATGGACGGCTGGGCCTCACCCGAGGCTCTGGCGAACTACGACGTGTCCGAGGCCGACTACCTGCGCCGCGTGGGCGCATCGCCCGCCGCGCTCGACCTCGTCGCGCGCGGCTATGGCGACGGCGACCTCGATGCGATTTCCGCCCTGACGCTCATGCAGGAAATGGGCCGCGCCAAGTTCGAGGGGAACGGCGTGCCGACCTCGGCCAAGCAGGACCGGTTCCAGCAGGCCTCGTTCCTGTCCTACCGCATCCTCGGCGGCTCCTCGCGCCTGACCGATGCCATGGCCGATGCCCTCAAGGGCGCGGTGCTGACCGGCAAGCAGGTCACCGCCATCGACATGACGGACACCGGCGCGACGGTCACGTGCGGCGACGGCTCCAGCTACAAGGCGGACTACGTTGTCTCTGCCCTGCCCTTCACCGCACTGCGCAAGGTCGCGGTCACGCCTGCGCTCACCGGCGGGCAGGCGGACGCGGTCAAACTCATGCCCTACAGCGGCCAGAACCAGGTCTGGCTGCGCGTCAAGGCGCCTTACTGGGAGCAGGACGGCATCGAGGGCTCGATGTGGACCGACGGCCCGGTCAGCCTGCTGCGCCAGTCGATCGCGCCCGACGGCTCACGCGACAGCGCCGTCGCCATCACCAGCGGCGTCAAGGGCGACGCGCTCGACCGCATCCCGGCCAAGGAGCGCGGCGAATATGTCCTCTCCGAGCTGGCGCGGATGCGGCCCTCGACCAAGGGCAAGCTGGAAGTGCTCGGCGTCTTCTCGTGGAAGCTCGACCCGCTGATCCACGGCTGCCGCCACGGCTATCATCCGGGCCAGATGAAGGCCTTCCGCCCGACGATGGCCCAGCCGCACGCCCGGATGCACTTCGCGGGCGAGCACACCCGCCTGATGGAAGTGGGCATGGAATCGGCCATGGAAACCGGAGAGCGCGCCGCGCTCGAAATCCTCGACCGCATCTGAAGCCGACCGACAGACCGAATTTCCGACCGTCCGCAAGGGCGGCGGAAAGACACACGCGCCGGGCGCCAGAACCCGGCCAGAAAACGACGCAGACGGAACAAGGTTCAGCACCAAGGGGGAAGTACCATGATGAATGCCAGGATCCTGCTAGCCGCAGGAGTATCGCTCGCCACGCTCGTCCCGGCCGTGGCCCATGCGCAAGTCGAGGACATCGTCGTCACCGCGCGCAAGGAAAAGGAAACGCTGCAGGAAGTGCCGATCTCGGTCGCCGCCTTCGACCAGGACATGATCGCGCGCTACGACATTTCCGACCTCGAGGACATCGCCAAGCGCACGCCGAACTTTACCTTCTCCAACAACCTCGGCATGTTCGGCGGTGTCCCGGTGATCCGCGGCATCGGCGCGCCGCGCACCGGCAGCAACGCCTCGGTCGGCCTGTTCATCGACGGCGTCGACACCGGCAACGCGGGCGGCATCAGCCTGCAGTCCTTCGACGTCGAGCGCATCGAAGTCGTGCGCGGCCCGCAGAGCACCCAGTTCGGGCGCGGCGTGCTGGCCGGCGCGATCAACTACGTCTCGCGCCGCCCCAACCTCGACAAGATCGAGGCCGAATTCGGCGGCGAGATCGCGGAATACGGCCTGTACCGCGTGGAAAGCCGCGTCAGCGGCCCGGTCGCGGATGGCCTGGCGTTCTCGCTCGCCGCGCAGCGCCGCAGCTTCGACGGTTTCTATAACGACGCCAACACCGGCGACGACATGGGCAATTCGGACAGCACCGCCGTGGTCGGCGGCATCCGCGCGCAGTTCGGTGCCGAGAAGCAGGCCGAACTCTACGTCCGCCTCGCCTACAGCGACGAACACATCGGCCAGCCCGCCTGGCATCAGGTGGCGACCAACACCCAGACCGGCACGCTCGCCAGCCAGCGCTGGTACGTCGGCACGCTGAAGGGCGATCCCGACAAGCTGGGCAGCAACGCCGCCGATTACGGCAACATCGACCTCAAGTATTACCGCGCCGCCGCGCACTTCAACTACGACTTCGGCGGCGCTACGTTCTCGTCGATCTCCGCCTACAACCGCAGCCACCAGCTGCAGGACGTGGACTCCGACTTCACCGCCAACCCCGACCTGATTTCGGGCTCGACCCTGCTCGGCAACTTCCGCAGCGCGCTCGACGTCCATGTCGAGGATTTCAGCCAGGAACTGCGCCTGCAGTCATCGGGCACCGGCCCGTTCAAGTGGCTGATCGGCGCCTACTTCCGCAAGGAAAACTACTCCAGCGACGACTACTCCCCGACCGCCGCGCAAGGCTCGTCCAGTGTGCTGGCCCCGACGCCCAACGTACTCACGCGCGATACGAAGACTTACGGCGTGTTCGGCTCGCTCAGCTACGAGATCACGCCCGGCCTGACGGTTTCGCAGGAACTGCGCTATTCGCAGGACAAGATCTTCGAAACCTCGCAGCCGCGCGCGGCGATGACCGCAGGTTCCTTCGGCGCGACATTCAGGAACTGGCTGCCGCGCACCATCGTCGAGTGGCAGGCGACGCCCGACCACATGCTCTACGCCAGCGTCGCCAAGGGCAACAAGCCGGGCGGCTTCAACAACGCGGCGGGCACCGGCTTCAGCGCCGTGCCGGACGAGTACATCGCCTATGATGAAGAGCAGATGTGGAGCTACGAAGCGGGCTTCAAGACCGCCTGGTTCGATCGCAAGCTGACCTTCAACGCCTCGGTCTTCCACCTCGAATGGTCGGACATCCAGGTCAATTCGCAAGTCACCGTCAACGGCTATCCGGTGGGCATCACGCTCAACGGCGGCAAGGCGCGCGGCACCGGCGCCGAGATGGACTTCCACTTCCAGCCCAACCCGGGCTGGGAAGTCTACGGCGGCCTCGGCTACGCGCCGATCCGCATTCTCGACTACGTGGATACCCGCGTGCGCAATGCCGGGATCACGACCGACGGCAAGGACCAGCTCGCGGGCAGTCCCGACTGGACCGGCAATGCGGGCGTGATCCACAACATCGAACTGGAGGACGTGGGCACCCTGTTCCTGCAGGGCGACGTCAGCTACCGCAGCACCACGTACGCCACCGAGGCGAACCTGGCGGAGACCGGCTCGAAGACCACGGTGGACGTACAGGTCGGCCTGCGCCGCCCCGGCATCCGCGCCTCGCTCTATGTGAACAACCTGCTGGACGACAAGGCGGTGCAATCGGCCCGCGCATACGTGAACCCGACCAATTACGCGCGCAGCTTCATCGTGCAGCTGCCCAACCGCCGACAGGTCGGCCTGCGGCTATCGCTGAAGTACTGAGAAGGATCACCCGGATCGGCCGAGCGCCGGTCCGGGAAAGCCGGGTCGACCGGCCCTCTAGAGAGATACCCGCGTCTCGCGAGGAAAGGTCGGCCCGGCCCTTGCTCGTCATTGCGAGCGTAGCGAAGCAATCCAGAGCCGCGTAAGCCGCCCTGGATTGCTTCGCTACGCTCGCAATGACGAAGTGCTATCGCAAGTCCACGATGACCTTGCCCATCGAGCGGCCCGAAAGCAGGCGCTCCACGGCATCGAACACGCCGGGCAGGCCGAGGAAACGCTCCTCGTCGAAGCACACCTTCAGCTTGCCCTCGTTGTAAAGCGCGAACACGTCGTCGCGCGCGGGCGGCCAGAACTCGGCCAGCAGTCCGTTCATGAAGCCGCGCACCGAAGCCCCCTTGTAGTAGAGCTTGTGCGCGATGCGCGGGGCGGTGACGATCTCCGGCCTCCCTTCGAGGTCGGAGGCCGCGCCGCCGACGACCACGCGCCCATGCGGCGCGACATTGTCGAGGAAGGCGTCGAAGATTTCGCCCGAAACCGTGTCGATCGCCACATCCAGCCGATTGGGATATTCGCGCGCCAGCACTTCCGGCACCGACTCCGAATGATAGTCGATCACCCGCGCCGCGCCGAGGCTGCGCGCGAATTCGGATTTCACCGGCCCGCCGCAGACCGCCACGACCTCGCAGCCCTTGAGCGCCGCAAGCTGAACGATCAGGTGGCCGAGACCGCCCGCAGCGGCCGAGATCGCCACCACGTCGCCCGGCTTCGCCTGCCCCACATGGAACAGCGCCATCCACGCCGACACGCCGGTGGAGGCGAGCGCCAGCCATTCGGGGCTGTCATCCGCCACTTTCACGAAGTGGCCCTGCGGCGCGATGTTGTACTGGCGATAACCGCCGGGAAAGCGCGTGGTCACCACGGCGTCGCCGGGGGCGAAGTCGGTCACGCCCTCGCCCACTGCCTCGACCACGCCCAGCGCCTCCACGCCGGTCAGAGTCGGCAGGCCGATCTTCACGTAGTCCACCGCGTTGCGGGCAATTTGCGTATCGAAGATACCGTTCACGCCCGCGTACCGATTGCGCACACGTAATTCGCCCGGCGCCGGATCGCGCAAGTCGAGGTCGACGATGCGCGCCGCCTCGCGGAAACTCTCGCCGAACTGCGCGAGCTGGACCGCCTGATAGGTCGCCATCAGGCCCGGCCTTCCGGGAAACCCAGCACGCCGGGGTTGAACAGGCCCTTGGGGTCAAGGTGCGCCTTGAGATTGTCGAGCAGCGCGGTGAACGCCGGATCGCGGCTCTCGCGGTAAGGATAAGTACGGCCGATCTGGAAGTGCCCGGTGCCGTAGCGCGCGCAGATTTCGACCACGCCTTTGCGCAGGAACTTCACCGCCTCGGTCGCCGCCGGGTTCTCCGGCCGCTGCGTCAGCCGCGCGACGTGCGAGGCTTCCATCGACTGTTCGTGAATCGGGCGCCAGCCGGTCGGCCAGAAGAACACCGGCTCGATGATCAGCGCGTTGCTGGCCATCGCCGTGAACAGGAAGCCAGTGTGGATCTCGTGCTCGGTGAAGAGCGCGGCGTTCTCGGCGTAGAACTTCTGGATTTCGGTGAAGATCTGCGGCGCGGTGGACAGCGGGCAGACGCCGTGCACCGGAATCCACGCCTCTCCCGTCGGGCCGACCATCGAGTTCAGCGGCGGGAACGGGTTGGCGCGGATGATCTTCGCGATCGAGTTCTCGATCTCCGTGCCCTCGAACTGGCGGGCGATGCGGCGCGCCTCGGCCATGTCGAACGCCACCGCGTCCTTCGAGCGTCCCTCGGCAATGACGTGGAGCGGATAGTCGCCCTTGGGGATGAAGTTGCGCCCGCCGAGCGCCACCTTGGCGGCCGAGAGCAGGCCCTTGCCCAGCGACTTCTCCTTGCCGATCACCGCGCCCAGCGTCTTCACGTCCGACAGCAGCGACATGCGCTTCATGCGCACTTCGGTAAGGCCGGGGTCAAAGGCGCACATTTCGCAACTGATGCCCGCGCGCGCCATCTCGCCCATCGCTTCCAGCAGTTTCTCGCCGCTGGGGAAGGAGAACGAAGCGTAATCCTCATGCGCGGGGGCGGTGATCAGGCGGAAGGTGACTTCGGCCTTGATGCCCAGCGTGCCACAATCGCCGAAGAAGATGCCCGCCAGATCGGGGCCGAAGTGGCGGTAGAACGGATGCTCGCCGCCTTGGCCGCGTGCGCCGGTGCGGATCACCTCGCCGGTGCCGGTGACGACGGTGAGCGCGACGACGCTCTCGCTGCTGGTGCCGTACTGGCTGGCACCGAACATAGCGTTGAGCTGTGAAAGCCCGCCGCCGATGGTCGAGATCAGGCCCGACATCGGCCCCCAGAATGGCGTGCGCAGACCTTCCTTCGCCAGCGCCTCGTTCAGCTGGATCCAGCTGACGCCCGCCTGCACCGTCACCGTCATGTCGCCGCGATTGACCTCGATCACGCGGTTCATCCGCAGCGTGTCGATAGAGACGGTGCGGTCGTTGGCGGGGACATAGGCCGAAGTGTAGCTCATCCCTGCACCGCGCGGCGCGGCCGAGCAGCCCGCATCGCCGATGACCTGGACGACCTCGGCCAGTTCCTCGGTGGTGGCCGGAGCGACGATCAGCGCGACGACGTCGTCCGCGCGCGACCAGACGTCCTCGCTGTGCAGCTTGCGCTTCGCCTCGTCGATAGTGACGTTGTCGGCCCCGACGATCGCGGCGAGGCGTTCGGCCAGTGCCGAGGTTGCGGTCGGTTCGGAAAGCGTTGCGCTCAGCGGGTCCATCGTCGTGCTCCGGTGATTAATCTTGATTTACTGCTGTCAGGTTGGATTGATCACGCAAAGAGCCGCAGGACGACCCTCCGCTCTGCGATCATCGGCCCGCTGCGATCGCTGCTGCGCCCTCCCCGGACAGCCTGCCGAGGGTCACGGCGGTGCACAGGCCCATCGCCGGGAGGTAGCCCCATGACGACGGCCCCGAGACGCTTCGCGCCGCGCCGCCGCCCGCGAAAAGGTTGGGCAAAGCCGAGCCGTCCTCGCGCAGAACCCGCGCATTACGGTCGATTTGCAAGCCCCCCTGCGTATGATAGATCGCGCCGACGACCTTGAATGCACCCAGCGCGCCCGAGGGCGGAAGCTCGTCCCCCCAGACGCGGCCCTGCGCATCGGGGCGCCCTTCGGCCTGCGCCTGACGGGCCTCTTCGAGCGAGGCGGCCAGCGCCTGCGGATCGACGCCGATGCGCTGCGCCAGAGCCTCTACGCTCTCCCCGCGCCGGGCGGCATTGAGTTCGGTCAGCGCCTTGGTGTCGGGCTGGTAGGCGTTGCGGCGCTCGATCTCTTCGTCGAAAATCACCCAGACGTGGCCGCCGGGCTGCGCCATGACGGGGTGGACCATCCCGGCGATGTCCTCCTTCTCGTCCACAAAGCGCAAGCCGTTGATATTGACTAGGATCGCACCGTCGATGACAAAGCCTGGCGGTACACTGATACCTTGCGGTTCAGTCAGCATCGCATAGCCCTGAAAGGCACTCAAGTCGCCCACAGCGGCACCTAGCGACACTCCAAGGCGGATACCGTCGCCCCGGCTGCCCTCGTGACCGTTGTTCCGGGCATCAGCCATCTCGGGTATGTACTGGCGCAGCATTGCGTGGTTTCCGGCGAAGCCGCCGCTGGCGATGACGAGCGCCTTGCACCCCACCCGCTCGCGCTCACCGCCGGGCCGTTCGATCTCGACGCCGAGCACGCGGCCCTCGTCGTCGGCGATCACGTCGACCACTTTGGCCGGGTTGAGCACCATCACCCCGGCGTCGGCGACCTTCTGGTGCAGCAGTTCCAGCAGGTCCTGCCCGGCATGGCCCGGCCAGCCGTGGACGCGCATCCGGGTGTTGCCGTAGGCCGGACGGAAGCCGGTATCGAGTTCGAGCGGCACGCCATGAATCCCGACCAGCCAGTCCAGCGTCGGGCCGGAGCCATAGGCCAAAGCATGCGCGATCTCGGGGTCGGTCTGGCCTTTCGTCTTGGCGAGAATGTCGGCGAAGAAAGTGTCGCCGTCATCCTGCTCGCCCGCCGCGGCCTGCTGCTTCGTGCCGGCCGCACAGAACACGCCCATCGACATGCCGGTGGTGCCCATCGGCCGCGCGTCGGCTTCGACGAGTAGCACTTCGGCGCCCGCATCGCTGGCCGCAAGCGCGGCGGTAGCACCGCAGGCTCCGCCGCCCATGACGAGGACATCTACGGTGAATTCAAATTCCGTCCCGATCACGATTCTGCGCCAACCTCTACCGCCACGTCTTCCGAAGCGATGTCGTCCGGGCGCCCGACCGCCTCATTCTCCTGCTGCACGATGCGCAGGATGCGGGCGATGTACTCCTGATTCCACAGCGCACGCTCGGTGGCGGCGGCGCGGTCGGGCACGAAGGCGTCGATCTCGCCTTGCGAGAGCACGCCCTTCTCCAGCAGCAGCCGTTCGAGCGTGTCGGTGCGCTGGCGGCTTACCGCCAGTTCCTGAGCGATCGACATAGTGATGGCGAGGACACGCTCGACTTCGGCGTCGAGGAAATAGGGGCGCTTGCCGGCAGGCTTGGCGCCCGCGCCGCGCAGGGCATCGGCGATGGACATCAGACGGTTGCTCCGATCACGTGCCAGGCCGCCTTGCGGCCGTAGTCTTCCTTGTCGTCGTCGGCGGCGTCGGGGAACAGGTCGCGGTCGACCACCGCCGTCACCCCGCCGTGGATCAGCTGGTCACGCGCGAACCCGGCCGCGATCATCTCGGCGTCGAGGTCCATTTCGTGCATCCGGCTCCAGAACGGCTCGTTGTTGTAGTAGGCGTCCCAGTCGCGCATGGCCTGCTCGAACAGGGGCATCTCGGGCGCGTACTGCGGCTGCTCGACGTGCAGGACGATGCCGCCCGGCTTCAGCAGGCGGCGCGTCTCGGCCATGATCCGGCGCAGCGATCCGGTGGACAGTTCGTGCAGGAACATCGTCGTCTGGATCCAGTCGAAGCTGGCGTCGGGGAAGATCGAAAGGTCCTCGCCACTCGCCTGCACGAAGCGCACGTTGTCGACGCCGAGCGACTTGGCGCGGCCCAGACCATAACGCAGCACCGGTGCGCCAAGGTCCACGATGGTCATCTCCGCCTCGGGGAAAGCCTGCGCCAGCGGCAGGCTGGAATGGCCCACGGTGCCGCCGATCTCCAGAATCTGCCTGGGCTGGAAGTCCGGCAGGTTGCGCTTCACCCAGCGCGCGACGGCATGGCCGCCGCCGTCCGAATACTTGCCGAGCAACCCGCTGGTGGTGACGAACCCGGCGTGATCGTAGTTCGCGCCATTGGTCACGTCGCCGGGGAAGTATTCGGTGTGATAACTGCCCGGCATGCAGTGATGATCGACCGCCGAGACGTAACGCGGCTGCTGCAATGCCGGATCGAGCTTGAGCCGATCGTCGCCCTCGGTCAGTTCGCGGGCCTTCTCGGCCAGTTGCTCGGACTGGCGCAGCGCGGTCCAGCGACCGGCCTGCTGGCGCTGCTCCATCGTCATGCGGCGCATCGCCGACCAGGTCTGGAACGCGGGGTCCGCCAGCAGTGCCTTGCGCGCTTCGTGGCGGTTGGCGATCGGGCGGCCTTCGGCGGCTTCGAACGCAGGCACGACCCGCTTCTCGTAAGCCTGCTTGACGCCGGGCACGACATTGGCCGCCAGGTGGCGATTCATCTGCGCGAGGAAGTTGATCCGCTCGATCTCGTCATGACTGGTCTGCGGAAACAGCGCGTGACGGCCGATGACACGGTAGTCGGGCGGGCCATCGTAATCGGCGCCGGGGTCGTTCTTTGGCGGGTCATTTCTGGACATGGTCAACCCTCGCGTTATATGTCATGCTTCTATATCAAATAACAGGTAGCTTGGCTCACCTCAAGGAGGAGATTACCCGTGACTCGCATCATCGTGCTGCTGAACCTCAAGGCCGGAAAGAGCGTCGCCGATTATGAACGCTGGGCGGAGACTACCGATCTGCCGACCGTGAACGGCCTGAAGTCCGTCTCCAATTTCGAGGTGCTGCGCACGGCGGGCCTGCTGGGCGGCGGCACCGCGCCCTACCAGTACGTCGAGATCATCGACGTGGCCGACATGGACCTGTTCGGCGAGGAAACCTCGACCGAGGCCATGGGCAAGGTCGCCGCCGAGTTCCAGGACTGGGCCGACCCGATCTTCATCATGACCGAGAAGCTGGGCTCATGAGCGGCCGCTTCGACGGCAAGGTCGCGGTCGTAACCGGCTCGGGCCGTGCGGGCGGGCTTGGTGAGGGCATCGCTCGCCGCCTCGCCGCCGAGGGCGCGACGGTGGTGATCTCCGACATCGGCGCCCCCGCCGACGCGGCGACGCCGGGTTCGATGACCGGGTCCAGCGCCGAGATGGACGCCATCGCCGCATCGCTGCCGAAGGCTTCGACCTTCCCCTGCGACGTGCGCAATCACGAACAGGTTCGCGCGCTGGCCCGCCATGCGGTGGACACCCACGGCTCGCTCGACATCTGGGTGAACAACGCAGGGATCGGCTATATCATGAAGCCGATGATGGAGGTCTCCGCCGACGAATGGCGCGCGGTGATCGACGTCAACCTGACCGGTGCATGGTACGGCCTGCAGGCAGCGGCGGAGATCATGATCGCGCAGGGGAGAGGCGGCCGCGTCGTCAACATCGCCAGCCAGGCGGCGAAGTCCGGCTTCATGCATGCGCAGGCTTACACCGCCTCGAAGCACGGCCTCGTCGGGCTGGTGCGCTCGGCCTCGATCGAGCTGGGCGCGCACGGCATCACCGTTAACAACGTGTGCCCGAACCACGTCACCACCGGGCTCGGCAAGTGGCAGAACGAGCACTTCGCTGAGGTGCAGGGCATCTCGGTGGAGGAATACCTCGCCAACATGGCCGCGCGCATCCCGATGGGCCGCCCCGGCATGCCCGAGGACACCGCCGCTGCGGTGGCGTTCCTGTGCTCGGACGAGGCGATCTACATCACCGGCGAGAGCATGAACGTCTCGGGCGGTGAGGAGCCGCATTGATGATATGAGGCCCTCTTCGCCCGGCGGAGAGGGCTTCCCCCTTGCTCATCTTCCGTTCGTCATTGCGAGCGTAGCGAAGCAATCCAGGGCAGTTCAGCGCCGCCCTGGATTGCTTCGCTACGCTCGCAATGACGAAAGTAGTGGTCAGTCGAGAACTTCGGATAGTGTGGCAATCACATCCTCGGCCGCATCAAGCTGCCCGACCAGCGCGTGCAGCTGTGGCACCAGCGCCGCATCCAGCCCGCCGAACGCGAAGCACTTGCCCGCCTTCTCCAGTTGCTGCTCCAGCGTCAAAGGCCACTCCGGCGCGCCGAGTTGCCGGGCGACATCGACGCGGAAAGACCGCCCGTCCACCAGCCGCACATGCGCAAAAGCCGGTACGAAAGCCGCAAGATCGGGGTTATCGTCCGCAACGACGATGATTTTCTCCGCAATCGCCGTCAAAACCGGATCGCCCAGCCGCGCGGGCGTAAAGGCATCGAGGCCCACGTCACCCTCGGTCAGAACCACCGCGCCGAGCCACGCGAAGCACAGCCGCGCATAGGCCACCGTCATGTCCGCCTGCGGACGGCGCCCGACCAGCCGGTGAATCAAAGGCGGCGCGTGGTATTCCAGCGCTTCCAGATTGTCCGCCGTCACGCCATGCCCGGCCATCAGCGTCTTGAGCGCGACGATTGCCCCTTGCGCCGCGCGGCCGGTGGGGAACGGTTTCCAGCTGACTTCCTCGACGCGCCAGATTTTGCCCAGCTTGTCGAGTTCGGGCTCCAGCACCGGGTCGTTCTCGAAAAGCGCCATGTAGCCGAACGGCCCCCCGATCGCGCCTGCAGGCGAGGGTACTCCGGCGCAGGCAAGGTCGAACGCCTCGACCGCCGAGCGCGCCGCGCCCGCGACCTGCAGCGCCAGCGTCGGCTTGCCCTCGATATGCGACTGCATCGTCCCGCTCGCCAGTGCGAGGGCGTGGCCGAAGGCACGATAGGCGACTTCCGGCTCTACCCGGCGCAGGCGCGACAGCGCGGCGACGCAGCCGAAGATCCCCGCCGTCGCCGGGCGGAAGAACTTGAGCGGCCCCTTCACCGCCACGCCCAGCGTCGCCACCACGTCGATCCCGGCGATTACGGCGGCGAGGAAATCCGCGCCGCTCGCCGGAGCACGCCCGGCTTCGGCCAGCAGCGCCGCGCAGACAGTCGCCATCGGGTGGGCGACCGCCGGCTCATGCACGCAGTCGTATTCCTGCGAGTGGATCTGGTAGGCGTTGACGTAGGCCGCATAAGGCGCGGGCAGGCGCAGGTCCGGTGCGCCCAGCACCATGCCCTCGCCCGCAGCCCCGCCGGTCCAGATCTGCGCGGCCTTGCGGATTTCTTCGGCGTAGATGGCGGAATACCCCGCCACGCCCACCGCAAGGCTGTCGAACAGGAAAGCACGCGCCGCCGCCTGCGCCGAGGGAGGCAGCGCCGCCCACTCGACGGACAGCGCGTGATCGGCGAGGCGGGCGGCGGGGTCGGCCATGGTCGCTGGAGTCATCAGGCGACCTGGATCATCACCTTGCCGAAGTGATCGCCCGAGTGGAGGTAGGCGTAGGCATCGGCGGCCTCGTCGAAGCCGAACACCTTGTTGACCACCGGCTCCATGCCGTTGATCGCGATCGCGTTGACCAGGCGCTGCAGCATCGCGCGGCCGCCCGCAGCGATACCGTGAATGGCGAGGTTCTTGCCGATGATGGTGCCGAAGTTGGGCAGCGGATCGCTCACGGTCCCGCCCAGCGCGCCAATGATGGCGATGCGGCCGTTGGGCGCCGCTGCCGCGATCGACTGGCGCAGGGTGGCTAGGCCGCCGGTCTCGACGACGATGTCCGCGCCGTTGCCGAGCGCGGCGAACACAGTCTTGTCCCAGTCCCCATCGCTACGATAGTTCACCGTCACGTCGGCACCCAGCGCGCGGGCCTGCTCCAGCTTCTCGTCGCTGGACGAGGTGATGGCGACGCGCGCGCCGCACATGCGGGCGATCTGCAGCGCCATGATCGAAACGCCGCCGGTGCCGAGCGCGAGCACGCTGTCGCCCGCCTTGACCTTGCCGACCTCGACGATCGCATTCCACGCGGTCAGCGCCGCGCCGGACAGCGCCGCGACCTGGCGGTCGGTCAGCGAATCCGGCACCTTCACCAGCGCATGGGCCGGGACCAGCACGTATTCGGCCAGCCAGCCGTCATGCGTCACGCCAAGGTCGTGGCCGAAGTAGGCGGGCGAGAACGGACCGTCGGTCCAGCTGACGAAATGCGGCGCGGTGACGCGCTGGCCGACGTCGATACCCGACACACCCTCGCCAAGAACCGCCACTTCACCGACACCGTCCGACACCGGCACGCGGTCTTCGGGACGCGGCGCGCCGTACTTGCTGGAAACGATGAGCAGGTCGCGATGATTGAGCGACACCGCGCGCACCTTGACGAGAACCTGACCGGGGCCGGGCTGCGGCACGTCCCTGGTCACTGCGGTCAGCGAGGCGATGCCCTGCTGCGAACCGATCGTATAGGCCTTCACGATACCCCCAAGCGTTGAATGATGCTTTTTGTATCGTAACTATAACAATATCGGTGCGCAAGCGCGCTATGACCGAATTGGGTCGCTCAATTGACCGCGTAGCGGGTTCCGTGAAGATCGAGCCGGATCGTGAACTTGTCCGAGCGGTAATGCGCGAAAGTCAGCAGGAAGGGCCGCTCGTTCGCATCGTAGCTGGTGCGGCTGATCCGCAGCAGCGCGGCAAGCGGGGCGATCTCCAGCGCCTGCGCCAGTTGCGGGTCGGCCTGCAGCGCGCCGATGGTCTGGTCCGCATGGACCGCCTTGTATCCGGCATTGGCCAGCAATTGCAGGATCGGCCCCTTAGCAAGATTGCCCGGCGTGATCAGCGGCGCCAGATCGCCCGGCACGTAGCTGACCACGTAGCCGATCGGCATCCCGTCTAGATAGCGGATGCGCACCGCACGGATGACATCCTGCCCCGCATCGACCTGCAGGGCTGCGGCGATGGTGGGGTTGGGCTTCTCGCGGTTGACCTCGATCACGTTGACGGTGGTGCCGCTGCCCAGCGCCATCAGCGAGTCCATCGCCTGATCGATGTCCGCCTCGATCGGCTTTGCGGGCGACTTGAAGATCACCGTGGTGCCCAGCCGCCGCTTGCGCTCGACATAGCGCTGCTCAGCCAGTTCGTTGAGCACCCTGCGTGCGGTGATCCGCGACACGCCGAAGAGTTCGGCCAGTTCGTGCTCGGTCGGCATGGCACTGCCGAAAGGGCGCTGACCGCTCAGGATCTCGTCACGCAGTTGCAGGTAGATCTGATAATAGAGCGGCACTGCAGCGTCGCGATCGACCACCCCGATACTCCCGAACATTCAATACGGCACCGCGCGGACTGCGCGAGCCTGATCGTCAAACCTCGCGTAGATAAGTCAATTGCCCGCGCAACGGCAAATTCGGTAGGCGAAAAAGTCGGGCACGAAAAAGGGGCACCGAAGCGCCCCCTGCTTATCACCGAGATCGTCTGGACTGCGGGAAAGGCAGATTGAACCATACTTCGTCATTGCGAGCGTAGCGAAGCAATCCAGTTCCGTGGGCCGTTCGTGGATTGCTTCGCTACGCTCGCAATGATGACCGACCCTCTGAAAAGGGGCTTGGACCGGTGCCGCCAGGAAAATGCCCCTCAGGGCATTTTCCCTAAGGACTCTCCTCAGAACTTAAACCAGACGCTGCCGGTGAACCGACGCGGATCGCCGGGGAACAGCGAGAGGAAGTTCGCCGTGATCGTCTCCTGCTTGGTCAGGTTGGTCACGCCGAACGACGCGCCGAAGCTGCCGTCGGTCTTCTCGTACGAGACCTTGAGGTCCACGAAGTCCTCGCGCGGGGCCGCCGCCGTGTTCAGCACGGCGATATAGTACGAGGAATTGTGCCGGTACGAGCCGATCAGCTTGATGTCGCCGTCCAGCGCGTCGACCGGGATCGTGTACGTAGCGCCGCCGGTGAACTGGAAGGTCGGCGTGCGCACCGGTCGGGTGTCGGTGGATATCTGCAGTGCCTGGGACACGCCCGGCAGGATCACGACCGACGAATACTCGCCATGCGACAGCGAGCCGTTGGCGAAGAACTCGAAGTTGCGCACCGGCGCGAAGACCGTCTCGAACTCCAGACCGTAATCGACCAGCGTACCGGCATTGCGCGCGAGGCTGACGATCACCGTCTCACCCGGCGGGACGATGCCCGAAGTGATCTGCAGGTTCTTGGTGCGGGCATAATAGCCGTTGAGGTTTATGCGCACCTTGCGATCGAACAGTTCCGACTTCACGCCGCCTTCATACGACCACGTCACTTCCGGCTCGAACGCCAGCACGCGCGTCGCGACGGCGGCGTTGCCGTTCCAGCCGCCCGACTTGAAGCCGTTCGTCGCCGAAGCATAGAGCATGACCGACGGCGAGAGCTTGTAGTTGATCGCGAAGCGCGGGGTCACGCGGTTCTGCGTCAACTTGAGCGGAATGCCTGCCGCGCGCACGTCGGCGCTGTTGAAGCCGAAGCCGGGGAAACGTTCGGAATCGAAGTACTCGATGCTCTTCTTCTCGTAGGTGTAGCGCGCACCCACGGTCACGGTCAGATCGGGCACGACCTCGTAGTCGCCCTGGAGGTAGCCGGCGACGGTCTCCACCTGCTGGCGGAAATGGCGATCCTGCAGGAGATTGAACGCGGTAGCCGTCGCCGAACCCTGGAAGTCGGCCGAAGCGAGATGGTTCACTTCGCGCAGGTAGAACACGCCGGCAACGTACTTCAGCTTGTCGTCGAATGCTTCGCCGGTCCACTTCAGTTCGGTCGAAACCTGATGGTTCCTGATCTTGTCGGCCAGGATGTAGGCGGCGTAGACGTTGGTGGTCGTGCCGTTGTAATTGTTGATGTAGCCCTGCTCCTGCTCGCGATAGCCCGCGATCAGTTCGAGGTTGCCGGCATCGGTGTTCCAGTTGACGTCAGCGGTCGTCGCGTAGCTGTCGGTCAGCGAGCAGTTGCCGGTCACCGTGGTCAGCAGGATGTTGACCGGGTCGCCCTTGCAGTTGCCTTCGGGCAGGGCATTGCGGGTGTTGTAGAAATCCGGCGTGGTCGTCGTCTTGTAGCGATCCGACGCGCCTGGCGCGGCGTAGACGCCAAGGTAGGTGCCGGTGTTGCGGGTATATTCGCCCGAAAGGTCGATGGTCAGGTCGTCGGTCGGCAGGAAGCGCACGTCGCCGCGGAAGCCGTAGTTGCGCTCGCCGTTGAGGCGGTCGCCGGTGGTGACGTTCTTGAGGTAGCCCTTGTCATAGACGTAGTAGGCGGACCACTTCGTCAGCACGCGCTCGCTCACCGGCAGGTCCACGGTGGTCTTGGCGGTGACGCGGTCATAGGAGCCGTAGGTCGCCTCGAACTTGGCGCCCATCCGGTCCGACGGCTTCTTCATGATCACCGAGACGGCGCCGCCGGTGGTGTTGCGGCCGAACAGTGTTCCCTGCGGTCCGCGCAGCACTTCCACGCGATCGACGTCGAAGAACTGGTAGTTGTTGGCGTTCTGGCGCGCGACGTAGACGTTGTCGACATACGTGCCGACCGGCGGATCGAAAGTCGCGACCGACTGGCTGTTGCCGAGGCCGCGCAGGTAGTAGGCGTTGGCGGTGCCCAGCCCTGCGTTGTGCGTGGCGATCATGCCCGGCACCATCTGCGCGGTCTTGATCGCGTCGTTCAGGTTGAGATTGCGGATCATCTCTTCGCTGAAGGCGGTGACGGCGACCGGGACGTCCTGCAGACGCTCGGGACGGCGCTGCGCGGTGACAATGATGTCGCTGCCGAGATTTCCACTTGCCTGCGGCGCATCAGTGGCCTGCGCGTCCTGTGCATGGGCCGTGGTGGCGGTGATGGCCAGCAGTGCGACTGCACCCAGAGCGCGCGCACGAATACACCTCGTCGAATCAAGCATGACGACTCCTCATTGTCCTGAAACCTTGGAACGCGGGCGCATCCTGCCGCCGCCGCTGCGATCTTTATTTGTTATGTATTGATGACATAATAGATTGCACTTTGTGTCAACCCGCCAAATCGATCTCGTGTCGATTTACCTCGGCGCTGGGGCACGGAAGTCACAGGCGCCGATAATATCGTTATTTTTCTGACAGTTTTGGATAAGCGCCCATGGCGAGGAGCAGTACGGCGCCGACAACCAGACAGGCCGAGCCCGACCTCAGGGCAATCGTGTAATCGCCAATCCTGTCGAAGACATATCCAAAGACGACCGGCCCCATACCGCCCGCGAAAGCGATGACGGCATAGAAGCATCCATAGATCGCCCCGTAGTGACGCTGCCCGAAGAAGCGGCTGATCAGGTAGGCGAGCAGGTCGAATTCGAACCCCGCACCGAACCCGAGCGAGATCACGGCCAGCGTCGCGATAAGCGGCGACAGCGCCGAACTCGTCAGCAGCCAGCAGCCCAGCGCCGGGAACGCGAGGATGACGAGGGCGATCAGCGGCGCCCAGAAACGGTCGAGCAGCCAGCCGCCGATCAGTCTCCCGGCGATGACCGAAAGCCCGAAGGCGGCGGTGATCTCGCCGATCTGCGGGAGCGTGAAAGCGCGGGTCTTGAGGATGTTCTCAAGGTTGGGCGTCGGCGCGGTGAGGGCGAAGGCGATGAACAGGAAGGCCCCCGCCATGATCCACAGCCGCCGGTCGCGCGCCGCCTCGGCCAGTGTCAGGCCGGACTGGACGACCTCCTCCGCGGCTTCGAGCGGCTTGTCCGGAGCCGCGTCGCCGCGCGCCATCTCGCGGAAAAGCAGCGCCACCACGGGCACGCCGACGACGATGGGCAAGCAGCCGACCACCACCACGGCCGTGCGCCAGCCATGCGTCTCGATCAGGTGGGCGCAGAGCGGCTTGATGATGAATCCGGTGATGCCGGTGCCGCAACTCGCAAGGCCCAGCGCCATGCCGCGCCACTTGTCGAACCACTGCGTCACCACCCGCGTCCACGTCGCGGACAGGGTGCCGACGCCCAGCACCGCCATGATTACCCATTGCGCATAGTACAAAGTCAGCGACCCGTTGCTGAGTGCGAGGCTCATGAAAGAGAGCCCGAACAGCGGCAGCGAGACGAGCGCCACGGGCCGCGCGCCGAACCGGTCGATGGCGATCCCGGCGAGCGGGCTGGCGATCATGACGACGCCCGACTGCACCGTGATGCTGGCCATCAGCGCCGCGAAACTCCAGCCGAATTCGGCGGAAAGCTGCGGGGCGAGCATGCCGATCGTGTAGAACGGGATTGGGCTCAGCCCCAGCGCCACCCCGACCATCGCGGCGACCACCACCGCCCACCCTCGCGGGTCGTCGGGTCGGGGGGCAGGCCGCGAAAAGTCACTCTGGCGCATCTTCACTCGGTTCGATCTCCGGGCTGGACAACCCGATTTTTATCGATCACGAATAGATATATGTCTATATCAAAATGAGGGTCGCAGCGTCATGTCCTCCCGGCAACCTATCGCCGCCGCCCCATCCTTGAGGATCGCCCGGCGCTACGTCGACGTCCAGGGACGGCGCGTTCATCTGCGCGAGGCAGGGCAAGGCAAGCCTGTCGTCCTGCTGCACGATTCGCCGCGATCCTCGCGCCTGCATCTGGGTACGATGCGGCTGCTGGCGCCGCATTTCCGGGTCTTCGCGCTCGACACGCCGGGCTATGGCAATTCGGAGCCCCTCGGCGTCGATACGCCCACGATCGGCGACTTCGCGGCGGCGCTGGGCGATGCGCTGAAGGTCCTTGGCCTTGCCGATGCGCCGATCTACGCGACCCATACCAGCGCCAAGATCGCGCTGGAATATGCGGCCTCTTCGGGGCGTCCGCCCGCATTGATCCTCGACGGACTGTCGTTCCCGGAAACGCTGGCCCCGGCTGCCTTCGTCGATGCCTACATGCGCCCCTTCACCATCGACGCGCATGGCGCCTACATTGCCGCGGAGTGGACCCGCACGCGCGACATGCTGCGCTGGTTCCCGTGGTTCGCCACGACTGCCGCCAGCCGCATGGCGATGGAAACGCCCTCGCCCGAGTGGATCGAGCAGTACACCATCGACCTGTTCAGCGCCGGGCCGAACTACTCCGGCGCCTATGCCGCCGCGATGCGCTACGATTGCGGCCCGGCCCTCCGGGCGATCACGGTGCCGACCTTGGTGGCCGCGCGCCGCGACGACGTGCTCTACGGCTACCTCGACCGCATTCCGGTGACGGAGAACCCGGCCCTCAGCATCGAACGCCTCGAAAGCGACCGGACGGCATGGGGCGAATGGCTGCTGGCCCGCCTTACTGATGCGTCGGCATCGGATGTGCCTGTCACCGCGCCTTCCTCCACCGGCTATGTCGAGCACGAAGAGAGCCAGATCCATGTCCGGCGCCATGGACCGGAGGGTGGCCGTCCTGTGCTCATCCTTGAAGCATCCTCCACGCTGTCCGCTATGCAGTGGCAGGAAGCGCTTTGCGCCACCCACGATACCGTAGTCCCCGACCTGCCCGGTTTCGGCGAATCCGAGGCGCTGGATGATCCCTCGACGGCCGGCTACCTCGCGGCGCTGACGACGCTTGCCGCCCAACTCGGCGGCAAGGTGGACGTGCTGGCGGTCGGCCCCGCCTCCTACCTCGCGCTCGCCTTTGCCGAGGCGCGGCCGGACATGGTCGGGCAGCTGATCCTCGACGGTGCGCCCGAAAGGCCCGCCGATCCCGCAGCCCTGTGCCCGCCGCTGGCCTTCGACATGGCCGGAGGACACCTCCACCGCGCCTGGCACATGCTGCGCGACGGGCAAGTGCAGTGGCCTTGGCATTCGGGCACGATCGCAGCGCAGCGCAAGACCGAGCCAACCTTGGGCGGCGAGGCGCTACACGGCGCGTTGCTGGGCGTGATCAAGCAGCCCGCGCACTACGGCGACGCCATGAACGCCGCGCTGTCGATTGCCGACACCCCGCCCGTCACCCGATGCCCGATGCTGGTGTTCACGCGCGAGCACGACCCGTTCTACGCCGCCGCACCGCGCCTCGGCCATGCGACGACCGACCGCCCCGATACCATCACCGAAGCCGCCGTAGTGGTCGCCCAGTTCCTCACCCCGGCGACCGCCGAAACGGAGAACGCGGCGTGACGCCAGGAGCGCCGCAGGACGTCTGGCCGGCACGGGGGTACGCCTGGTACGTGATCGCGCTGCTGACGCTGGCCTATGCGCTGGCGATCCTCGACCGCGTCTCCATCGCCCTTCTGATCGAGCCGCTGGAGCGCAGCCTCCACCTCAGCGACACGCAGTTCGGTCTGCTGCAGGGCATGGCCTTCAGCATGGTCTACAGCCTGCTCGGTCTGCCACTGGGCATGCTCTGCGACCGTTCACGCCGCGTGCCGGTGCTGGTCGGGGGCCTCGCGGTGTGGAGCCTCGCGACGATCTGCTGCTCCTTCGCCTCCAACTTCGAGCAACTGTTCCTTGCCCGCATGATGGTCGGCGTAGGGGAGGCGGCGCTGGTGCCGGTCGCGACCTCGCTCATCGCCGACTACTTTGCGCCGACCGAGCGCCCGCGTGCTTACGGCGTGTTCGTGGTGGGCAGTTCGATCGGCACGGCGGCGGCGATGGCGCTCAGCGGGTTGTTCATCCGCTGGGCCGACGCAATCATCGCGGGGCTGCCTTCGCTGTTCGGGTCGCACATGCCCTGGCAGATCGTCTTCATCCTTTGTGGATTGCCCGGTCTCGTCCTCGCCCTCATCATCCTGGCGAGCGTGCGCGAACCTTCGCGCAAGGGCCTCGATACGCAAGTCACCAGCATCAGCCTGCGGCCGATCCTGAGCCTGTTTGCACAGCGCCCGGTAGCCTACGGCTGCTTCCTGATCGGCACGGTGATGAACCTTGTCTGCGTCTATGCCATCGTCGGGTGGTTCCCCGCACTGTTCATCCGCGCGCACGGCTGGGACGCGGCGCATACCGGCTATGCACTGGGCGCCGTGGGCTTTCCGGTAAGCGCCTTTGCAGCCGTGAACAGCGGCTGGGTGATCGCGTGGCTGCTGAAGCGCGGCCACCGCGACGCGCCGGTACTGGCGGCGATGGGCTGCGCGGCCTCGATGGTGCTGTTCGGCACCGCCGCCTGCCTCGTGCCGTCAGGCTGGATGGCGCTGGTGTTCTACGCGCTCAATGCGCTGTTCCTGAACTGGAACATCTCGGGCGTCTATTCGGGCATCTCCGCGATGACGCCCAACCGGCTGCGCGGGCAGGTCATGGCGATCCACACGATCTGCTCGGGCCTGATCGCGCTGACGGCGGGCAACTTCATCGTCGGGTTCCTGTCCGACACCGTCTTCACCGGGCCGGGCGGCATCGCCTGGGCGCTCGGCATCGTCTTCTTCGGATGCGGCACCGCCGCCGCGATCACGCTGGCCGTGGGACGCCCCGCCTTCCGCAAGGCCGTGATCGCGAATGAAAGGGAATAGAATGGCCTCCGCAAGCACGATCGACGACGCGCTGGAGCGTGACCTTTCCGCGATCCTCGGCCCCGAGGGACTGCTGACCGACGAAGCATCGATCGAGTTGCACTCCTCCGACCTGCTCAGACGCGCCGGGCGGTGCTGTCTGGTGATCCGGCCGGACAATCAGGATCAGCTCGTCGAAGCCGTGCGCCGCATCGCGCCGACCGGAATGCCGCTGATGCCGCGCGGCGGCGGCCTCACTTATGTCGGTGGCTACGTCGGGAGCGGGGCCGACTGGGTCGCGGTGGACCTGCGGCGCATGAACCGCATCCTTTCCATCGACGAGGAAGACATGGTCGTCACCGTCGAGCCGGGCGTGACATGGCTGCAGCTATACGAGGCGCTGCAGGAGAAGGGCCTGCGCCTGCCGTTCTTCGGCACGTTCTCCGGCCGGGGCGCGACAGTGGGCGGTGGGCTCTCCAACGGCGCGCTGTTCCTCGGCACCGCGCGCTACGGGACTTCGGCGGACATCGTGCTGGGGCTGGAGGTCGTCACGGCGGACGGCACAGTCGTCCATACCGGGCAGAAGGCAGTGGCGAATGCGCCCAAGCCCTTCCTGCGCAGTTTCGGCCCGGACACCACCGGGCTGTTCATCCACGACGCGGGCGCGCTGGGCATCAAGTGCAAGGCCAGCCTGCGCATGATCCGCAAGCCCGCGCATACCGACTTCCTCTCGTTCGGCTTCCCCGACCGTGACGCCGCCGTCGCCGCGATCTGCGAGATCGGGCGCGCTGAACTGGCCGAGGACGCCTATGTCATGGACCCGGACAAGACGCGGCAAGCACTCGCCGCCCCGTCCGACCTGATCCGCGACGTAAAGACGCTGGGCAAGGTCGTGGCGCAGGAACAGGGCTTGCTGCGCGGCCTCAAAGCGGGCGCCAAGCTGGCGCTGGCAGGGCGCGACTTCATTGAGGAGGGCTGCTTCTCGCTGCACCTCGTCCTTGCCGGTCGCAGCCGCGCGAGCGTGGACGAGGATATGGGCGCCGCTCGCCAGATCGCGGCGAAGCTGGGCGGCAGGGAACTGCCCAACTCCATCCCCAAGGCCGGGCGGGCGGAGATGTTCTCGCCCCTCGACGCGGTGCTGGGGGCGACGGGAGACCGCTGGGTCGCGCTCAACGGCAAGGTGCCGCACAGCCAGGCCAAGGCTCTGGTGGACGATCTGGAGCAGTTGCTGGCAGATAATGCCGATGCGCTGCGCGAGAGCGGCGTGGTCGTCTCACGCCTGATCACGATCATGGGCAACCATGCCTTCAGCTACGAGCCGGTATTCAACTGGCACGACGAATGGCTGCCGATGCACGAGGCGACCCTGAGCGCCAAGGCCCTGCGCGATCTGCCCCGCCCTCCTGCCAACGGAGCGACGCGGGCGCTGGTCATGCGGCTGCGGCAGGAGATCGTCGCGGTGTTCGCGCGCCATGGTGCAGCCTCGAACCAGATCGGGCGGACATATCCTTATGCCTCGATCCTGCGGCCGGAATCGCGGGCGTTGCTGGAAGGGGTGAAACGCACGCTCGACCCGGACATGCGCATGAACCCCGGCGCGCTGGAACTGGGCTGAGACGCTGATGGCCCGGCCGCACATCGAGTTCATCCAGACCCAGAACGTCGACTGGCGCGAGCGGTCGGACGGCGTTCTGGAGAAGCGGCTCAGCCACGATCCGCTGAGCACCGACGCCACCCTGATCGTGCGACTGCCGCCCGGTTTCGTGCCCGGGCCGCGCACGGCAGGGGAGCCCGGCTTCGAATACTTCGTGCTGGACGGCGCCGTGACGGTGGATGAACGGCCCTGCGCGCGACATGCCTACGGCTTCATCCCGCAAGGCAGCGGTCTCGGGGCCATGTCATCGGGGCATGGCGCGACGCTGCTGGTCTTCCGGCACGCGCTCGACGATCCGAATGCTCTCGCGGAATGTGCCGAGGCGATCGCCATCGATACGGCGCGGATGCCTTGGGATACCTCTACCTACGATCCGAAACTCGGGCACCTGCGGCTTGCCCGCAAGGTGCTGCGGCTCGGCCCGAACGACAGTGGGCGCACCTTCCTGCTCACCGGTCTGCCGCACGGCGTGCCGGAGGAATCCCATCTCCCCACCGAGACGCACCACCACTGCGAGGAAGCCTTCATGCTGCAGGGCGAGATGTGGGCGCCCGAAGGCCGCATGCAGCAGGGGGCCTACTTCTTCCGCCCGCCGGGGATCGTCCACGGACCGCACGTCTCGGAAACCGGGTTCCTGCAGATCATGCGCTCGCCGGGCTCGAACCGGGTGGTGAACCAGTGGTCGGACGATCTCAAGCCGCTGCCGATCGGGGCGGCCTATGCGCCCGTGGTGCCGGAGGGAATACCCGCCGAATGGCTGCGCCCGCTGGATGACGCTCCGGTGTATTAAGGCCGATGGGGCTTCGACAAGCTCAGCCTGAGCGGAGTTGAGAGGTTTGATCCCCGCTCAGGCTGAGCTTGTCGAAGCCCCCGGCGGCGTGGCGCGGCGACATCAGCCGCCGCGCCCCACACCCAATCAGCTGCGCTCGAACTCGACCAGTTCGTACCACGTCTGCATGTAGCCGCCGACGCCGCCCTGCACGAAGATCGCGTCGTCGTCCGCCGTCACCCACACGTCGTAGTCGGGGTGGCCGCCGTTGGTCGTGGCCATGCCGCCGTCCGGATCGGTAAACTTGTAGTGGAAGCAGTCGAAGGTGCCCGCCTTCACCGTCACCGTCTCCTCGCCCACGTAAGCGAGGTGGATGTTGACCTCCGAGACCATCGGCGGCGTCGCGCCGCGGTGGTCGGGCGAGGGCAGGAACGTGCGGAACGAACGGGTGTGCGGCCCGCGCGAGCGGTCCATCTTCTTAGTGATATAGGCATCGCCCGCGATCGGGTGGGTGCCGAAGCCGTCGAATTCGCCTTCGATCTTCACCTTCTGCGACAGGCGGCCGATCGAGGGGCCGTAGCTCTCGCACTCGACATAGCCGTCGCGGATCATGAACAGGCCCGAGCCCATGAACGCGTCGCCGATGGTCAGGCGCACGAAGCAGTCCATCGGCATGTCGTTTTCGTCGAGCGAATACGTGATGTCGCGAAGCACGGTGGGTGCCGGCTCGTCGATCTCGCAGATCGCGCGCATGGAGCGCTTGCCATCGCTATGGACGGTGAACACGAAGTCCTCGCGCCCGCGCTCCTGCCCTTCGCGCCCGGGTTTGCGCGAGGTGTAGAGGATCTTGCCGGTGATTCTCCGGTGCTGCTGCATGAGTCTCTCTCCTTGAAGGGGGGCCTTAAACAGGGGTGGCGATGCCGAGGAAGCTGGCGGTCAGGACCAGCACCCAGATGGTGATGACGCTGATCCGCGCGCGGCCGTTGACTTGCGCGATCACGCGGTCGCTTTCGGGCGTCGGACCGTGGTCGCGCATCTGCACGATGGCACCGAAGAGCGGCACCAGCTGGCGCCGAACCAGCAGGCCGAGCGCGACGCAGGTGCCGAGCACGAGGCATTTGAGCGCGATGAACAGCGGCAGTTCGATCTCCTTGGAAAGCGCCAGCATCGCCGTGGCCCAGAGCGCGAAGACGACGACGTAACGGATCGCGAGGTCGATTTTCTTGTAGGTCGCACCAGCCGGGCCGTGCTTGAGATGGACGATCCACGCCAGCGCCAGCCAGGCGAGGCCCACGACCCAGGCCGCGATCACCCATGCGTCGGCGATCTCCACCCAGCCGCGCTGCCAGACCAGCGTGAATCCGGTGGGGAAGGCCATGATCAGTGCGGTGCGCGGCGCCATGTCGATGTTGTTGAGGATTTTGAGCGCCATCATCCGCTCGGCCACGGAGCGCTTGGGATCGACCATGAAAGTCGAACCGTAGAAGGCGCCAAGGTCACCCCCGAGCCAGTAGACCGGAATGAGGACGTGCAGCAGGACAAGAAGCGATGCGCCGATCACGGTGTTGTTCTCTCTCTTATTGGGCGGATGCGAAGAAGGCCTGCATCGCGCTGAGGCGACCGGAGGCGAAGGCGGGATCGTCGAAGCGCGCCAATTCGACGTAGCTGCCGGTGGGCACCACGGCGGACAAGTCGCGGGTCTGGTCGATCAGCGGGTCGTTCTCACCCGCCAGCAACAGCGCAGGGCGCGTCAGTAGGGGCAGGCGGTCGAAGCCGTTCCAGCGGAACGCGGCGCGGTAGTTGAAGTGGTAGGTATCGTGCGCCTTCATCACCTCGGTCGCCCAGGCGTGGAGGTCGGCGGGCGCACCCATGCCGTTGTCGCGGCGACCGGCGCGGGTGCGGTTGTACCACGGGAAGAACATATACTGGTCGCGGCAGAACTGGAACAGGTTGACCAGATAGGCGCCGTTGATGTCCGGCTCGAACGGGAAGGCGTAGTTGGCGAGGATGTCTTCCAGTTCCTCGGCCGTGAAGGTGCTGACCCCGTCGAGCACCACGCCGCGTACACGGTCGGGTGCGAGGATCGCCAGCTCGGTCGCGATGCAGGCGCCGGTATGCGAACCGTAAAGGTCCACCCGCTCCAGCCCCATCGCGTCAAGGAAGCCGAGCATAGCCTCGGCCAGCCGGACTACGGTGGTCTCCTCGCGGGCCAGGGTAGGGCTATCACCATTACCTGGCGTGTCGGGGGCGATGACCCGGCGCGTGGCGCCAAGGTCCTCGATCAGCCGCACCAGCTGGCGCGAGCTGCCCGGCGAGGCGTGGAGCATGACGAGCGGCAGGTCTTCGCTTGCGCCCGCATGGCGGTAGTGGATCTGGCCGTGCGCAACATCGGCGAACCCGCGCTTCACGATCGTCATGGCATTCCCCTCAGGATTTGGGCGTCAGAGGACGCGGCCGCCTTCGATCACCTCCAACAGCGCGCCATCGGGCATACGCAGCAGGCCGACTTTCGCGCCGTTGTACAGCGCCCCTTCGCGGACCTTGGGACGCACGGCCCAGTGGCCTTCGAGACGGGCGAAGTCGGGCACGTTGATGGTGCAGATCGATACGCCCGGCGGCAGCGCGCCTTCCACTTGCGGACGCGGCGTCGCGGCCTGCGGATACTGGTCGAGTTCGAGGAAGGTCTCGCCCTCGTACTTCGCGGTGACCAGCGCCACCTTCTCGCCTTCCGGCAGGTCGAAGGCGAGCGAGATCATCGAATAGTGGATCGAGACCGGGTCGATCATGTCGAAGCCCAGCACGTCGCGTACCCAGTCGATCGAGTCCTGCAGGTCCGAGCAGGCAAGCACGAGGATGAACGGCCGATCAACCAGCGAGCGCGGCTTCGGCAACCCGTGTTCCGCACCATTGACGCGGATTTCGGTGAGGTAGACCGTCTCGAGGTCCGGTCCGCGCACCTGCATCGGCTTGACCGTGGGGAAGCCGTCGAGCGGCTTGGGCGGGCCGATCACCTCGAAGTCGGGCGAGGCCAGCATGCGCTCGTTGACGGCCTCGACGTCGGTGACGCAGATCTCGATCGCGGCCCAGCCGTAAGTGCGGATCGGCGCATAGTCCGGCACCGCGTCACCTTCGACGAAGCGCAGGAACACGTCCGAACCCGAAGCCGGGCGCATCAGCACGTAGGCTTTGCCCGCGCTGGCAGGTGCCTGCCACAGCGCGGCGAGGTCTTCGCTGACGACGCCCTGCTCGACCACCGCGTAGTCGAGCCAGCGTGCATAGCGCTCCGCCACTTCGGCGACGTTGCTGACGGTATGGGTGGCGCAGCGCAGGAGTGTCATGAGCCCTCGATCCTGATAGGCCCCGGAGGGCTCTTTTGCTGATATTGATATAGTATTATATCAATTAGCAAGCGGAAATCGTGGCTGACCGTCAGTCGGCCAGATATATCCACGGGCGCACGGCGGCGTCGCGGGCGAAGAAGCCCTCGATCTCGGCGCGGTGGCGCAGGGTGAGTTCGATTGCGTCAGCGCCCTCGATCAGCATCGTGCGCGCCTCGTCCTCCATGGAGAACGGGAACACCGCAAGGCCCATGCGAACTTCGCATGACGGCATGTCGATCGTGACCGGCGTGCCGTCCGCGAAGCCTGCCGCGATCTGCTCCACCGCCTCGCGCGGGAGGACGATGGGGGCGATGCCGTTGCGGATGCAGTTGCCTTGGAAGATCGGACTGAACGACGGCGCGATGACGACGCGGAAGCCGTACTCGGCCAGCGCCCATACCGCATGCTCGCGGCTGGAGCCGCAGCCGAAGTTGGAGCCGCCGAGCAGGATTTGCGCGCCCTTGCCCTCCGGCTGGTTGAGCACGAAAGCCGGATCGATCTCCCGCCCGCCGATGGCGGTGTAACGCCAGCCCGCAAAGAGCCCGTCGGCAAGGCCGTCCTTCGACACCGAGCGCATCTCGCGCGAGGGGATGATCGCGTCGGTGTCGATGTTGTCGCGCAGCAGCGGCACCGCCCTGGATTCAAGCGTGACGAGCGGGGTCATGCCGCGATCTCCGAAATCAGAGCGATGCGCCCGGCGATGGCCGAGGCCGCCACCGTCTCGGGCGAGGCCAGATGGGTGCGCGTGTTCGGCCCCTGTCGGCTCTCGAAATTGCGGTTGGTGGAACTGATCACGCGCGCTTCCGGGGCAAAGCTCTCGCCGCCCGCGAAGAAGCACATAGAGCAGCCCGCCTCGCGCCATTCGAACCCGGCTTCGAGGAAGACTTCGTGCAGTCCCTCGGCCTCGGCGGCAGCCTTGACCTGGGTGGAGCCCGGCACGCAGATCGCCTTGACGCCCTCGGCGACCTTACGTCCCTTGAGGATCGCGGCGGCGCGGCGCAGGTCGGAAATGCGGCTGTTGGTACACGATCCGATGAACGCCGCGTCGATCGGCAGGCCCGCGACGGGTTGGCCCGGCGTCACCGCCATGTACTCGACCGCGCGCTGCTGGTCTGCCTTGCTCAAGGCATCGGCCGGAACCGGCGCGCCCAGCGGCGCGGCGTGCTGCGGGCTGTTCCCCCATGTCACCATCGGGCGGACTTCGGCGGCATCGAAGCGATGCTCGGTCGCGAAGACCGCACCGTCGTCGCTGTAAAGCGCGCGCCATGCGGCGATCGCCTGCTCGCGAACCTCATCCCTGGGCGCATAAGGCCGGCCTTCGAGCCAGTCGAACGTCTTGTCATCCGGCGCGATCACCGCGCCCGCGCAAGCCATCTCGGTCGCCATGTTGCACAGCGTCATGCGCGCTTCCATGTCCAGCGCACGCACCGCGCTCCCTGCGAACTCGATGATATGCCCCTTCGCCCCGTTCGAGCCGAGCGCGGCAATCAGGTGCAGCGCGAGATCCTTGGCGGTGACGCCCTCCCCCAGCACACCGTCGATGGTCACGCGCATGTCCGGCGGGCGGTTCATGCGCAGCGTCATCGTCGCCAGCACATGCTCCGCCTCCGACGAACCGATGCCCCATGCGAGGCCCCCGAAGGCCCCTTGCGTGCAGGTATGGCTGTCCGGGCAGACAAGGATCGCGCCGGGCAGGATGATCCCTTGCTCGGGCGAGACGACATGGACGATGCCCTGCCGCGGGTCGTCGATGTCGAACAGGGTGATGCCGTGGCGCTTCGCGCTCTCGCGCGTGGAGACGATGAACGCGGTGCCGGTCGGCATCAGCGTCTTGTCGGTGCGACCGGGGAACGTATCGACGATGTGGTCCATCGTCGCGAACACGCGCGAGGGATGCATGACCGTGCGGCCCGCTTCCTCCAGCGATTTCAGCGCGACGCCGCCGGTCCGCTCGTGCAGCAGCAGGCGGTCGATGGCGATCACTTCCGCGCCGCTTTCCAGCGTCATGACGCGGTGCGCGCTCCAGATCTTCTCGGCGAGCGTGAGCGGCCCTTCAGTCATTTCGCCGCGCTATCCGCCGGTTCGCGAAGCCCCTCGATCGCACCCGAGGCGAGCAGCGCTTCGATCTCGTCCGCGCCGAAGCCCCAGCCGCCGAGCACGTCCTCACTGTCTTCACCGGGCGAGCGCAGGTCATGGCGCACGCCGGGGAGCACACCGTCGATCTCGACCGGCAGCGCGGGCAGGCGCACCGAGCGGCCATCGGTCAGCGTCAGGTCCACCAGCGCGCCGTTGGCGTTGAGGTGCGCGTCTTCCAGCAGATCCTGCGGGCGGGCGATCGGCGCGAAGGCGACGCCGCTTTCCTCCAGCTTCGCCAGCAGGTCCTCACGCGTGAAGCCCTTCGCCAGTTCGCGCACTCGCGGCAGCAGGGCTTCGCGGGCGAGCACACGGGCATTGTTCTCCGCCAGCGCCGGGTCTGCGGCGAGATCGTCGAGCCCGAACGTCTTCGTGAAAGCCTGCCACTGGCCGTCGCTGACGACGCCGATGAAGACCTGCTCCTCGGGCCGCGCCGTCTCGAACACGTCGTAGATCGCCCAGGCCGAGATACGCTCCGGCATCGGGCGCGCGGCGTTGCCGGTGACGGCAAGCTGCGCGATGTGCTGGCCGACGAGGAACGCGGTGGTCTCGTAAAGTGAGGAACGCACGACCGCCCCCTTGCCGGTACGGTGGCGCTGCTCCAGCGCGGCGAGGATGCCGATCACGCCGAACATGCCGCCGGTCACGTCGATCACCGAGGCGCCCGCGCGCAAGGGACGGCCGCTGGGGCCGGTCATGTAGGCGAGGCCGCCCATCATCTGCGCCACTTCGTCCAGCGCGGCGCGGTTCTCGTAAGGGCCGGTCAGGAAGCCCTTGGCGGAGTAGTAGATGAGGCCGGGATTGCTTTGCGCAAAGTCGTCCGGACCGAGGCCCAGCTTGGCAAGCGCGCCGGGGCGGAAGTTCTCGATCAGCACGTCGGCCTGGTCGACCAGCCGCTTTGCCGCCGCGACGCCCTCGGGCGACTTGAGGTCGATGGCGATGCTCTGCTTGTTCCGGTTGTACATCGGGAAGTAGCCCGCGCCCGAGCCGAGCAGCTTGCGGGTACGGTCGCCGCCGATGGGCTCGACCTTGACCACAACGGCACCCAGGTCGGCCATAACGACACCTGTGGAGGGTCCCATCACCATGTGGGAGAACTCAACCACCTTGATACCCGAGAGAGGAAGGCCGCCTTCCTGAATCATGTCGCGTTCCGTCTTGACTGTCATTTTGGTATATCTACAGTACAAATCAGCAATCGCAAGGCCCGCTGGGGGCGAGAGCGCGGCAGTGTTCGCGTCGCGAACAATCGGCCCGGCCCTCCTATGGCAGCGACCCGATCGGGCGCACCTCTCCCCCCGTGGGGCCATGTAACCAGGTAATGGAGCACGAGAATGAGTGAGATCGTCGGCACGCGCATGATCCGCGAGGACAAGACCGCGCGCGAACTCTTCGAGCAGGTGATGGCCAACCCCGCCCGCACCAAGTTCGGCTTCGGCGAGAAGCTGGCGATCGTCAACGTCGACTTCCAGAACGCCTATACCCGGATCGACGAGTTCAAGACCGCCTACGAAACCGACCCGCGCCAGATCGAGTACACCAACACGATCTCCGCCCTCGCCCGCTCCAAGGGCATGCCGGTGATCTGGACCCACGTGGCCTATGCCGAGGATGCCAGCGACGCCGGCGTCTGGGGCACCCGCACCAACACGCCGGACTCGCTCCAGAACATCAAGTACGAGAGCCGCCGCCACGCCTTCGACGACCGCTGCGCCATCGACCCGGCAGACATGATCTATACGAAGCGCATGCCTTCGGCCTTTTTCGAGACGCCGCTGCAGAGCCTGCTGATCTGGCACAAGGTCGATACCGTGGTGATCACCGGCGGCTCCACCTCGGGCTGCATCCGCGCGACGGCGGTGGATTCGCTCAGCCGCGGCTACCGCACCATCGTCCCGATCGAGACTTGCGCGGACAAGCACGAGAGCTACCACTTCGCCAACCTGACCGACCTGCAGCTCAAGTACGCCGATGTCGAGCCAGTGCAGACCGTCATCGACTGGCTGGAGGCCCGCTGATGCGCGAGGGCGAAGCCGAACGTACGGGCGATCCGGGCCTCTACGACTACGTCCCCTATCGCGGGCGCAAGCCCTTCGCCTGGCCGGGCCGCAAGAAGGTGGCGGTCTGGGTCTCTCCCAACCTCGAGTTCTATGAACTTGATCCGCCGGCCAACCCGCACCGCAAGTCGTGGGCCAAGCCGCATCCGGACGTCGTCGGCTATTCCCACCGCGACCACGCCAACCGCGTCAGCCACTGGCGCATGGCCGACGTGATGACCAAGCACGGCTTCCCGGGCTCGGTCTCGCTGTCGGTAGCGCTGTGCCAGCACCACCCGCGCGTGGTCGAGGACGCCAACCAGCGCGGCTGGGAGTTCTTCAGCCACGGTATCTACAACACCCGCTATTCCTACGGCATGGACGAGGCGCAGGAGCGCGCGATCATCGAGGACTCGATCCGCACCGTGCGCGACGCCACGGGGCAGACGATCAAGGGCTGGCTCGCCCCCGCCCTCACCCACACGCCGCGCACGCTGGACCTGATCGCCGAGTATGGCCTGACTTATACCTGCGATCTCTACCACGACGACCAGCCGATGCCGGTGAACACCGCGAGCGGTCAGCTGATCTCGATGCCCTACAGCCTCGAGGTCAACGATCACTACGGCTTCTTCGTCTACAACATGAGCCCGCGCGAATACGCCGACACGCTGATCCGCCAGTACGAGCGCCTTGCCGCCGAGCCTTCGGGCACGGTCATGTGCATTCCGCTGCACTCGTACCTGATCGGCCAGCCGCACCGCATCGGCCCCTTCGAGGAAGTGCTGCGCCACATCGCCGCAGACGACCGCGCGTGGATCACCCGCTCGGGCGACATTGCAGATCACTGGATTTCCAATGTGGGAGACGCCGCATGAGCCTCGACCCCGCCTACCTCGAATATCCGCGCCGCCGCGAAGGCTACGACCACGATCTCTACACCTGGTCGCCGATGCGCGAGCGTCCGCCCGTGGCATGGCCCGAGGGCAAGACGCTGGCGGTGTGGCCGGTCGTCAGCCTCGAGTGGTTCCCGATCACGCCGAATGACAAGCCGTTCCGCGCGCCCGGGCACATGCAGACGGCCTACCCGGATTATCGCCACTACACCTCGCGCGAGTACGGTTCGCGCGTCGGCGTCTACCGCCTGCTCGATGCCTTCGCCAAGGCGGGCGTGAAGGCGTCCTTCGCCACCAACGCCGCGATTGCCGAGCGCTACCCCTCGCTGGTGGCGGACGTGGTCACGGCCGGACACGAGATCATCGCGCACTCGACCGACATGAACGGCACCATCGCCTCGGGCCTGCCTGAGGACGAGGAGCGCGCGCTGATCGCGAAGTCGCTCGATGCGCTGGAGAAGGCGACCGGCACCCGCCCGCGCGGCTGGCACTCGATTGCCCGTTCGCAAAGCTTCGCCACTCCGCGCCTGCTCGCCGAGGCGGGCGTCGCCTACTGCTGCGACTGGGTGAACGACGAACTGCCCTACGTCATGACGACCGAGGCAGGCGAACTGGTCAACATTCCGCTCAATCACGAGTTGTCGGATCGCCAGATCATCACGGTGCAGCAGCACTCGGCCGACAGCTACGTAGAGCAGATGCTCGATGCCGCCGACTGGCTGACGGCGGAAGCGGCGCGCGAAGGCGGCGGGCGCATGCTGCCGCTGCAGCTGACGCCCTACATCATGGCCCTGCCCTATCGCATCGGTTCGCTGGAGACACTGCTGGAAACGCTGGCGGCGCGTGCCGACGTGTGGTTCGCGACGGGTGGTGAGATTCTGGGTAGCTGGAAGGCGTAAGCAAAATCCTCCCCGAGCTTGTCTCGGGGAGGGGGACCGCCGCCGCAGGCGGTGGTGGAGGGGGATAAGCAAGCCCCCTCCGTCAGCCCTAACGGGCTGCCACCTCTCCATCGCTTCGCGACAGGGAGGATTTTTTGCGGCTACCTCGCGCCCCAACACCTCGTCACCCTGAACTTGTTTCAGGGTCGATTGCGCCGCAAACGCTGCGTCGGGACCAATAAACCGCCGGTGCCATTTGCTGTTCTGCACTCCGGCACCAACTGCCCGATGGACCCTGAAACAAGTTCAGGGTGACGGCGTGGCACTGCTGCGGACTTTGTGCTCCCACCCTGGGATTCGGCACGAAAAAGGCCGGGCGATTGCTCGCCCGGCCTTTCCCTCCCCTCCAGGATCAGATCAGAAGCGCAGCGTCGCTTCCATGCCGAACTCCGGCGGACGCGGCGCCGAGGCGTAGAGGCACTGCTGGTTCGTGCCATACGTCGCGGTGTCGCGCTCGATGAACATGCAACTCGCGGTCGCCCCCGCCAGGCCCGAACCGGTCGCGCGCTGGTTGTTGAGGATGTTGCGGCCGAACAGCGCAAGGTCGATCATGTCGCTGGTCAGGTTGAGCCGCGCATCGACCGTCCAGGCCGAACGCACCTTCACGGTGTTCGACAACGTGGCGAAGTAGCTGCCGCGATAGCTGCCGTCGACACGCAGCGAGGGCAGGAAGCCGCCGACTTCGGGAAGCTGGTACTCGCCGCCGACGAAGCCGTTCCAGTAAGGCACATTGGCCTGGGTCAGCCCGTCGAGCACCACCGAACCGTTCGTCGTCACCGGGAAACCCGCCGTCGAGCCGGAGCTGATCAGGATCGGGTTCGGATTGGTGAACTCCTGCTTGGCATAGCCGACCGAGCCGCGCAGCGTCAGCTGCGGGGTCACGCGCCAGTTGCTCTCCGCCTCGAAGCCGACGATGCGCGAGGAACCGACGTTGCCTACCGCCGAAACGGTTACGGTCTGGCCGGATACGGTGCGCTCCAGCGTGCTGACCAGCTGCTGGTCCTTCACCTCGTCATAGAAGGCGGCAAGGTTCAGCGTCAGCGCACCGCCGAAGAAGCTGTTCTTGCTGCCGATCTCGTAGTTGTAGAGCTTTTCCGGATCGGCATAGACCGGCTGGGTGACACCGCCCACCGTCACGTAACCGGCGCGCGCGCTCTTCACGCCCTTGGAGAACAGCGCATAGAGCATGTTCTGCGGCGTCGCCTTGTAGCTGACGGTCACGCGGGGCGAGAAGTCCTTCGACACCTGCGAATAGTCGCTCGTGGTCGGATAGAAGGCGCAAGTCGGGCAGCTCGGCGCGAAGATCCGCTCACGCGCATAGCGGCCTTCGAGGCTGAGCGTCAGCTGCTGGGTAAAGTCCCAGTCGAGACCGCCGAAGATCGCGCGGTTCTCCAGCCGGTCGTCGCGGGTGCGGCCCGCCGGGTTGGCCGTGGTGGCGAAGGACGTGAAGCCGGTGTCGTCGCGTTCCCAGAAATAGTAGGCGCCCACGCGCCAGCGCAGCGGCTTGTCGCCGGGCGAAAGCAGCATCAGCTGGTGGCTGGTATTGGTGAACTTCTCGTAGGACGGGAAGGTGCCGAGCGAGGCGGCGCGCAGGGTCACTTCGTTGTTGGCAAGCGCCTCGCCGAAGACCTTGTCCTGGCCCACGCCGCTGGCGCGCGGGGCATTCGGCGCGTCGGCGGTGCGCGATTCATTCACGTAGCCGCCGCGATAGCTCAGTTCGTAGTCGCCGAACATCTTGGTGACGACGGCGCTGGCGAAGTAGCGGTCGCGCGCATAGCCGTCCGCGCCGCTGGTGCCGATGTTGTCGATGTCGGGATCGGGCAGGTACTTGGGGAAGATCGACCCGTTGCCGCGTGCGAAGGGCGCGGTGGCGATGCCCGACTGCACCCATTCGCGCGGCTGCTCGACGACTTGTGCGGCCACCGAGTCCCGGTCATGCTGGTACATGCCGCGCAGCTTGATCGAGAACATGTCGTCGGGCTTGAAGTAGAGCGTGCCGGACACCGCCTGCGTGCGCTCGCGTCCGATCGGCGCGCCGCCGTCGCGCGACTTGGCGATGGCGCCGTTCTGGAAGACCGAACCCGCGACCGAGGCCCAGAGTGCGTCCTTCACCAGCGGCGCGGTGACCGTGCCGCCGAAGTAGTAGCTGGCATCCGGCGCGGAATTCATCAGGCTGCCGCGCGCCTTGACGAAGCCGGTGACCTCGTCGCCCGAAGGATCGACGGTGACGTAGTTGATCGCGCCGCTGTACGTGGCGCGGCCGAAGTTGGCGCTCTGCGGCCCCTTGATGACTTCGACGCGCTGCAGGTTCTCAAGATCGAGCGAGGCGAGCTGGCCCGACAGCGCGACGCCGTCGATGAACACCGAGATGCCCTGATAGCGTTCGTCCGAAGTATTGGGCGCAAGACCGCGCAGCGAATAGGCGGAAGGATCGTTGCGACCCGAGCCCGCGAAAAGACTGAGGTTCGGCGTCACCTTCTGAAGATCGCGCACGTCGCGGATCTGCGCGCTGGCAAGATCGTCGCTGGTGAGGGCGGTAATGGCGAGCGGAACTTCCTGCAGCGTTTCCTTGCGGCTCTTGGCCGTCACGATGATCGCATTGGAAGAGACGTCTTCATCGGCGGCGACTTGCGCCAGTGCCGACGTACTGCAGAACATCATGGCGATTACTGCAATACCAACAGAAGATGAAACAGTCCTCATCATTACCAACTTCCCCTTGATGTGTTTGATTTTATCGATATGCGCTTGAGAGAACTCCAAGCTAAGTCATGTCGATTTCTCGACAACAATTTGTGATTTAATGTCCGCCCTGCGAGTATTATTCAAATCTTATCAGGTATAAATAAAACTTTATCTTGACGAATAGTGATGGGCATGGGCCGGCAGCGCAGCGCCGACCCACACCTCAACCCGCTGCGCCGATGCGCTTGCGCAGGACCGGGACCAGCCCCTCGCCGAACAGGCGCACGTCCTCGATCGTGTAGAAGCCATTCAGCAGGAACCGGTTGACGCCGATGGCGTGATACTGCTCCAGCGCCGCCGCGACCTGGTCCGGCGTGCCGACCAGCGCGGTTGCATGGAGCCGTCCCTCGGTGGCGCGGGTCATGCCGGTCCACAGGCGTTCGTCCAGCCGATCACCCATCGCCGCCTGCCGCTTCAACGCCAGGGTGCCGGGATCGTTGTCGCCCTTGTCGCGGCCGATCTGCCTGCCGCTCGCCAGATGATCCATGACCGTGCCGAGCAAGCGCTCCGCCTTCTCCCATGCCGCGTCCTCGGTATCGGCGACGATGACCCGCATCGACATCGACACGTCTGGATTGCGTCCGTGCAGCGCCGCTTCCTGCTTGAAGCGTGCGATCGTCGCCCGGGTATCGGCAAGCGTCGCGGGGCCGATCGCATAGACGTCGCAGACTTGCGCGCCCATCTGCACCGCCGCGTCGGAGTTGCCCGCCCAGAAAACCGGGATTTGCTCCTGTACCGGCTTCACCAGCGCGAAGGCGCCGTTGAAGCGATACCATTCGCCCGCGTGGTCGAAGGGAACCTCGCTCGACCACATGCGGCGCAGGATCTCCACGTATTCGCGGCTGCGGTGGTAGCGTTGCTCTTTGGTCAGGTAGTCGCCGTCCGCCTGAGTCTCGACGTCGCTGGCGCCGGTGATGATGTGGACGCCCGCACGCCCGCCACTCGCCCGGTCGAGCGTCGCGAACATGCGCGCGGCCATGGTCGGTGCGATGAAGCCGGGGCGGTGCGCGACCATGAACTTCAGCGTCTTCGTCACCGCCGCGATATGCGCGGCGGTCGAAAGCGGATCGGGCCAGGTCGCCGTCTGCCCGACGAGGACACGGTCGAAACCCGCCTCCTCGTGCGCCACGGCATAATCGCGCAGGAACTGCGGGTCGTAGACCCCGCGCACCGGATGGGCCTCGGACGAATCCGCGAAGAAGTGGAGGCCGACGACTTCGAAGGCCATCACCGCACCTCCATCGCGGCTTCCCGCTCGGCCACCTTGCGGCGCAGGGCGGGAATGATGTCGCGACCGATGATCTCCGCGTCCCCGATCGGGTCGTAGCCGCGCAGGATGAACTTGTGCACGCCCGCGTCCCAGTAATCCATGATCGCGTCGACGAGCTGGTCAGGATCGCCGACAAGGGTGCCGCTGTTGCTGTGCGCGCCGCGGATCTCGTTGATGCCGTTCCAGAAGCACTTCTCCAGCCGCTCGCCCTTGCCTGCGAGTTCGGCCGTGCGCGCGAATCCGGCGGCGCTGGCGGCGACCTTGTTCTTCTCCGCCTTGCTTTCGAGCGCGGCGATGCGGCTCTTGAGGTCCGCCGCCTGCGCCCACGCCTTGTCTTCACTTTCCCCCACGACGAGGCGCAGCGAGACGAGGAAGTCGGGCTTGCGGCCCAGCGGCTGCGCAGCGGCGGTGACTTTCTGCACCACCTCGGTCATGCCCGCCACGGTATCGCTGAGCGTGGCGAAGACGTCGGCGCAGGCCGCGCCGGTGGCGATCGCCATCGGCGACATGCCGCCGAAGAACACCGGGATCGTGCCGTTCAGCGGCTTGATCTCGGCATAGCCGCCGTTGAAGCGATACCACTTGCCGTCGTGGTCCACCGGGGTCTCGCTCGCCCAGATGCGGCGCAGGATGTCGATGTATTCGAGGCTGCGGTCGTAGCGTTCCTCCTTGGTGTGGAAGTCGCCGTCGCACTGCATCTCGATATCGCTGGCACCGGTGATGACGTGGACGCCCAGCCGCCCGCCGAGCAGCCGGTCGAGCGTCGCCAGCATCCGCGCGGCCATGGTCGGCGCGATGAAGCCGGGTCGATGGGCGAGCATGACGCCCAGACGCTCGGTGACGGCGCCGACATAGGCGGCGGTGGTGAAGTTGTCCGGCATCGTCGCGGCATTGGCGATCAGCACGCGGTCGTAGCCCGCCGCCTCCTGCACTTTGGCCAGCTTCACGATGGCGTCGATGTCGTAGTGCGACACCGGCACCGGCGACAGTTCGGAGGCCATGTTGTGATTGATGAGACCGTTGATTTCTATCGGCATGCGCGTTCCCCTGGAATCTGCGCAAAGCCTATGTGCGCCTCCATGCATGGCCTCAGCAGCCGGGCGCATATCTCCGCATGACGGTTAGAATCCCCGCAATCGGCGCGTTTGCGGCGAAGAACGCATAGGATGATGCGGCGGACTCATGCCCCCTGCAGAAGCAATCTTGCAGCGATCAACTCCACAGAGCGGACATGCCTTCCTCGGACGGTTGTGTCCTGCACGCCAAGCGCATTGCATGCCCGCATGATCGAGGTCATTCCGATCTCTGACCTAGCGGAACGATGCGCATGTCGACCTCCCTTTCCCGCCGTACCCTTCTTGCAAGCGCCCTGCTCGGCGCCACCGCCGCCTGTGCGAGCGGCGCATCGCGCAGCGTCGTCGCGGCACCGATGCCGGAACGCCGCACTTTCGACCTTGCCGGTCCGGGCGGACGCACCATCTCGATCAGCGAGTGGGCGGGCACCAGCGGCAAGCGCGGGACGATCCTGTTCTCGCACGGCGCCCTGTCCGCGCCCTGGTTCTACGACCGCATCCTCCAGCCGCTGCTGGCCTCGGGCTACCGCGTGCTCGCGCCGCTCCACGTCGATTCCGCGCAGCACCCGCACACGGCCGAGTACAAGGGCCTTGCCAGCTGGCGCTGCCGCATCGAGGACATGCGCACCCTCATCGCGCATATCGGCGACACGCCGTTCATCGCCATGGGGCACAGCTACGGCGGCCTGATCGCCACAGTCCTCGGCGGCGCGGCGGGCGTCATACCCGAAGGGATGGAAGGCCCGCTCGTGCCGCGGCTCGCGACGAGCGTGGTGGCGTTCTCGCCTCCGCCGACGATCCCGGTGATGATGACGGCGGAAGGGTACGGCGCCCTCGCCGTGCCCGCGCTGATCCAGACCGGCACCATCGACCTGCTCCCCGGTATGACGCCGAGCGATGCGGAAGGATGGCGCGCGCACCTCGCCGCGTTCGACGCCGCCAAGCCGGGCGGGCACCGCTACGGCCTCGTGCTGGAGGGCGTGAACCACTACTTCGGCGGCGCGATCTGCGATTTCAGCCAGCCCGGTCCGATGCAGCTTGACGGGCTCAGCCACGCGAATGCGGTGGCGAGCTTGTTCCTCGACGCCTTCGCGAACGGCAAGGCGAACGCCAAGGCCCTCGCGCGGCTCGACGCCGGGATCACCGACGCCCTCCCCATCCGCCTGATGCGGCGCTGAGGCCAGCGCTCGTGACCGACGTTCTGGGCTGGCGCAGGCTGCTGGGGGTGATCGCACCCTCGACCAACACCGTCGTGCAACCCGACATGGAGCGCATGCGCCCGCCCGGCGTCACCAACCATCTCTCACGCATACACGTCGAGGACCCGGTGGCGCTCTCGAACGAGGACTTCATCGCCGGAACCACCGCCATTGCCGAGAACACGCTGGACGCCGTGCGCTCGGTGATGACCTGCCGCCCGGACTATCTGGTGCTCGGCATGTCGGCGGTGACCTTCTACGGAGGCGTGGACGGCTCTCGCCGCTTCAAGGCCCGGATCGAGGCGGAAGCCGGGGTGGGCGCAACCACCGGGGCGGAGGCCGTCGCCGCCGCCCTGACCGCCGTGGGCGCGAAGGCGGTGAGCTTCGTCTCGCCCTACTACCCGGTGGCGAACGCCGAGGTCCGCCGTTTCCTTGAAGAATCCGGCTTTGCCGTCAGGCGAGACCGGGCGCTGCAATGCCGCCGCTGGACCGACATCGCCAAAGTCACGCCCGAAACGCTGCGCGAAGTCATCGCGCAGCTCGACGGAGACGACGTCGATGCCATCGTGCAGGTGGGCACCAACCTCTCCATGGTCGATCTCGCCGCCGAGTACGAAGGCACTCTCGGCAAGCCGGTCATCGCCATCAATACCGCGACCTACTGGCACGCCCTGCGCGCCTGCAGGATTTCCGACAGGCTGCCCGGACTGGGCCGTCTGTTGAGCGAGCATTAGGAGAGAAACAGGCCACCTTAAGTCGTCATTGCGAGCGTAGCGAAGCAATCCAGGGCGGCTCAAGACTGCCCTGGATTGCTTCGCTACGCTCGCAATGACGAGCTATGGTTGGAACTGAGGTACGTCCTGTTTCCGACCGGCAAATCCACCCTGCGGCCATATCACCAAACGGCATTAGGCCATCGCCCCGAGCCCCCGTGTTCTGCTTTTCAAGCACGAGTACGGAGAACCGCGTGGCAACAGGATCAGGTAGGGCGGCCCATGCAGGCGCCGCAAGTTCCAGGGCATGGTCGATCAGGATAGGGTCGCTGCTGATCCCCCTCGCCCATGCGGCGGGACAGAACGTCGTGACCGTCCTCGGCCTGCGGTTCATGACGGACAGTCTGGCGATCTCCGCCGGGACCGCGGGGCTCATCTTCGCGCTCGTGAAGATCTACGACGGCTTTCTCGACCCCACCGTCGGCGCGTGGAGCGATCGCTTCCAGTCGAAGTGGGGCCGCCGCCTGCCATTCCTCTTCGCGGGCGGACTGGCGATGCCGCTGGGCGTCGTCATGCTGTTCGGCGCGCCCGACGTGGGATCGGTGCTGCTGACCGAGGCGTTCGTGACGCTGGCGCTGATCATCCATGCATCCGGCTATACGCTGATGACGATCCCCGGCTTCGCCATGGTCGTCGAAAGCTCCACCGACCCCGACGAGCGCGCCCGGCTCATGGCATGGCGCACTTACGGCAACGCGGTCGGCACACTGCTCGGATCGACGCTGCCGACGTGGCTGCTGGGCATGATCGGGCCGGGCCGCCAGAGCCATCTCATCCTCGCGGTCCTGGTCGGCGCGATCGTCTTCGTCGCGACCACCGCCGCCGTGCGCCTGCTACGCGACGCCCCCCGCACGGCGCCGAGTGCCGACGCCGCCCGCAAGCCGCGCGGCCGCTTCGAACTGTGGCGGCAACTGGTGGTGGTCTGGGCCAACAAGCCGTTCCAGATCCTCGCCATCGCGCATGTCTTCCTGCTGTTCGGCACCGTGATCGGGTCGGCCACGCTCGCCTACTTCACCCGCGTCGTGCTGAAAGTCGGCGATGCCACGCTGGGCACCTATTTCATGCTTTCGACGGTCGCCATGGTGCTGTCGATGCCGGCGTGGGTGTTCGGGTCGCGCCATCTCGGCCGCAAGGCGTGCTACATGATCGCCCTTGCCGTCTATGGCGCCAACCACCTGACGTGGCTGCTTGCCGGGCCGGGCGAGAGCACCCTCGGCATCGGCGCCCGCGCCCTCGTCGGCGGCTTCGCGGGCGGCGGCATGATCCTGTGCGCCTATGCCCTGCTCTCCGATGCCGTGCGCTACGATTTCGTCCGCAGCGGCGAGCGACGCGAAGGCGCGTTCGCGGGCATCACCACCCTGCTGGACAAGCTGTCGTCCGCCGCCTCGCTGGCCGCGCTGGGCGCATTCCTGTCGGCGATGGGCTACGTGTCCTCGGCCAGTGGTGCCTCGGGCGCGCAGGGTGCCGACGCGGAATGGGCGATCATGATGTGCGAGTCCGTGATCCCGGCGCTGGCGATGGCCGGTGCCTTCATCACGATGTGCTTCTACCGCCTCGACGCCGGGGAACTGGCGCTGGCGGAAACGACGGCAGCACCCGCGCTTGACCCTGCGGTCGATCCCACGGGCGAACCGACCTGAAGGAAATTGCAGCCCCGGCGGTTAAAGTCGGGGCTTTTCCCTACTCCAACCTCGTCATTGCGAGCGAAGCGAAGCAACCCAGAGCGGCGTAGTGCTGCCCTGGGTTGCTTCGCTTCGCTCGCAATGACGAAGTGTTTTCGATCAATTCGCGTGAGGACGCTTTTCCACCAGAACCGCAACCGGAACATGCGGGATCGCCCGGCTTTCCTCCACGTCCGGTCGCCCGACATGGGCGCGCAGCTTTTCGGCGAAGAGTTCCGCCGAACGCTTGATCTCGGCATCCGCCCGGAACAGCAGTCCCGCGCGCAGAGGGCGCGGCATCCGCTCGACATTCAGCGCGACCGCGCCGGTGCCCTCCATCAGCGCATCGGGCAACATGCCCAGCATGCCTTCCTCCAGCACCAGCGACTTCATGAACGAAACCGAGCTGGTCCTGACCCCGGCGGCCGGCATCCCGGCGTTGCCGACCGCGAAGTAGTTGCGAGTGGCTGCCAGCCAGTGCTTCTGGTCCAGCATCGCCCATGCCCAGCGCGTCAGCTCGGCGGGCGTGATACCGCTACGATGCGCAAGCGGGTGCCCGGGCGCGGCATAGATCGAGCAGGACGAACTGCGGATCCGCTCATAGGCCAGCTTCTCCTGCATCGTCGTGGCCGGGACGGTGGTGAAGACGAGGTCGACCTTGCGGTCCATCAGCGCAGGTACGGTTTCGTCCACATGCCCCTCGACGATCCGCAGCGATACGTCGGGATGCTCGCGCGTGAATTCCGCGACGACGGCGCGCAGACCCATCTGTGCCTGCAAGGGGCAGATCGCGGCCACCAGTTCCTCGCCCAGCCCGCGCTTGGCAAGGGCGATGCGCTGCTGCGCCCGCTCCTGCTCGTTGACCATGAGCCGGGCATGCTCGAGCAGCGCGGTGCCCGCCGCCGTCAGCTCGACCCCGCTGGAACGGCGGTCGAACAGCCGCGCATCGATCTCGTCCTCGAGGGTCTTGATGCTGCGGGTAAGCGCGGGCTGCGTCAGGAAGACCCGCTCTGCCGCCCGGGAAAAATTGCCCAGCTCCGCAACCGCAATGAAGTGCCGCAACTGACGAAGATCCATGATCCCACCTCAAGCCTTATGACGGAAAGAGGAAGGGGAACCCGGAGCTGCCCCCGGGTCCAGAATTTAACGCTTCCTCCCCGCTCTGCGGACAATCCCCCGCGCTTATTTCCCTGTGGCGGGTGCCGCCGGAAGTGCGTCGATCCATGCCTTGAGGTCGCGCCCGGTCTGCTCGGGCAGTTCGATCATCGGGTAGTGGCCGACGTCGGGATAGTGGATGATCTTCATCGGCGCATTGGCGAACATCACCCGCGCGTCGTCGGCCCGGTCCTTGGGGATGACGATGTCTCGGTCGCCCCACTGCAGCAGCACCGGCACCTTCACCGCCGCCGCCGCATCGCCCGCACCGGACTTCCACACCGCCTTGGTGTTCGCCTCGTAATAGGTCTTCACTCGCGCGAAACCGCCGGGGATGTTGTTGGTCATGTAGTACCAATGGACCGTCTCGGGCTTCAGCCGCTCCGGACGCCCGTAGAGTTCGGCCAGCGAATGGCGGTAGAAGAACTCCGGCATGTAGTTGGGCACGAGGTTCGTGTGCACCCACAGGACCGATGAAACGAGAGCCGAAGTCTCGGTCGGAGGCGGCGCCTTGAGCGGCAGGGTGGATACCGCCAGCGCGCGAACCTGCTCGGGATGGCGCGCGGTGTACATCGTCGCGATCGTCGCCCCGCTGGAACTGGCGACGATGACGAACTTGCCAAGGCCCTTCTGCTTCACGAAACGCTCGATCAGTTCCACGACGCTCGGCATCCCCTGCGAGGGACGCGGATCGACGGAGAGACCATAGGGCGGCCAGTCGAAGCGGATGACGCGGTAGGAGCCCTTGAGCTGGTCGGCCCAGCCGTCCCAGATCCGCAGGTTCGACATGGAACTGTGCAGCATCAGGATGACCGGCCCCTGCCCTTCGTCGCGGACATGCAGCTTGACGTCGCCGACCATCTCGAACTTCGACGGCCCGGTCGCCTGCTCGACCGCCACAGCCTCATAGCTGGGGTTCCACCAGCCAAGCCGCATAGTGCCGAGCGTACCCGCCGCGACGAGCGCCACTGCCGCCACCACGCCGCCGACGATCCTGCCCACCCGGCGGCTGCCCTTTGCGGAACTGCTTTCGGCCCGATCCCTGACGCTCATCCATGATCCCCTGTGCTGAAACGCCGATGATGACGGGGAGCGCGGCGCGGCTCCAATCAGTAGATTGCAATGAGCCATACCCGCACCGCATGGCGCCACACTCCGCGAGCCAATGTCTCCAGCAGGTGGGCAAACGGCGCCTGACCCAAGAATGAGCGGCGGAGAATCGCGCTATCGAACACTCCAAACCGACAGAGGGAGATCAAGATGCGCCACGCCCCGCCCCCGCCTTATGTCCTCGCCACGTGCGCCTCGGCGCCGCAGTGCGTGTTCGCGAATGGCGCCGTGGACCGCGCCGCGATCGACCACAACATCGCGCAGACCATCGCCTTGGCCGAGCGGGCGGTCGGTGATCACGGGGCGCGGCTGGTCGTGTTCCCGCAGTTCGGCCTGACCGGCTATGCCATGGTTTCCCCCGAGGCCTGGCACGACGCCGCCTTCGCGCTCCCCGGCGCGGAGATCGAGCGCATCGCCGAAGCCTCCCGCCGCACCGGCGCATGGATCGCCGTCCAGGTGCCCGAGCGCCACGACGCCTTTCCGGGTCGCCACTTCCTTTCCTGCGTCATCGTCGGTCCTGACGACGGCATCGCCCTCGTCCACCGCAAAGGCTATTCCCTTTCGCTGCGCACCAGCCCGATCGACGTGCATGAACAGTTCGTGGAGGTCTTCGGCGAGGAGGCATTCCACCCCGTGATCGACACGCCGATCGGCCGCCTCGGCGCGGTGATCGGGGCCGAATTGCACTGGCCGGAAGTGTGCCGCTCACTGGCACTCAACGGCACCCAAGTGGTACTCAACCCCATAGCAGCGGCGCCGCACCTCGACTATCTGCAGCGACCGGGCGCGCTCCACGTGCGATCCGTGCGCGCCTTCGAGAACATGGTCTATCTTGCCACCGCCAACATCGCCGGACCGGCCGACACCCCCCCGTCGATCATCTTCGACTACAAGGGCGCATCGATCGCCGAGCCTGTCGAGGGTGCGCCCGAGATCACCCTCGCCACGATCGACATCGCCGCAATGGAAGCGTGGCGCGGAGCGCCAGCCGCCAATTTCCTCGCCCAGATCCAGCCGGCCACGACGATCCACCCGGACCCGCACCTCCATTGGCCCCGCAACGCATGGCCGGCGCAGGCACCATCGACGTTCGAGGATCTCGCTGCCACGGAGGCGGATACCTGGCGCAAGTTGAACGCGCACTGGGGCTGAACGGGTTATGCATCCGAGCGATTGCATAGCTAATCATATTTAGCTACCTATATGCTCGAAAATTCGCGTGAAATCGCGATTTTATCGAGTAGTTCAAGCATGAATTCCGCTCCTGAGGATGCCCCGGCAGCCCCCCTTGAAGCTGACGCTCTCATGGCGTTCGGCCATATGTGCGGCGCCTTATCGTATTGCCCTGAAGCAACCCTGCGGGTCTTTGCCGGGCAGGCCTTGCGCCACACGCTGATCGCGGCGCTTCGGCAGGAGGGGCATGCCTTTACGGAAATGCGCTTTCACGCCTGGTTCGCAGGGCTGACCACGCTCTCCGAAGACAGCCCGAGAAGCGCCCGCCCCGCCCGCGCCTTGTGCAACGCGATCCTGACCGAGCTTGCCAACTGGGGTGATACGGCGATCGCCGCAGCAGCGGGCCAGTTGAAGACCGCCCTGCTCGCGCCACTGGAGGGCCACGACGAGAACGCGAACGCGGAAGCCAATCGCATTCTCGAAGCCGCGCGCCTGCTGATCGGCACCCTGCCGGCACCGCAGACCTCCCCCCTTGCCGACATGGCAGCGCTGCATGCCGCGATTGCCGGCAACATCGACTTCGCGCCGCCGGAGCGAACACCTTCGCGCCTTGCCACGCCACTGCGGCAATTCAAGATCGAGGCCCCGTCCCTCAAGGCGCCACTCTGGGCGATCGACCTGGCCTTCTCGCGGCGCCTGTTCGAGCAGCGGAACTTGCGCGCCGCCCTCCCCCTTTCCGGCCTCGCCCGAGCCAACGCTATCAGTGAAGCGGACGTCCTGCAGCGGCGGCTCATCTTCGCCGACGCCATGCAGCGCGCGGTCGGCCCGATGCTGACGATGATGCAGAACGCCGATGCTCTCGCCCGCTTCGCCCATGCTCCGGCACCGGGCCGTCGCGGCAATTCGAGAGCACCCTTACTGATGGAATTGCTGGCCGGCTTCGGACCGCTACGTTCACGGCAGATCGAGACGATGCTTGGCGCGTCGCGCCTCGGCGTCGCGGGAATGATCGAAAGTTGGGAAGCCTCGGGTGCGATCAGCCGGACGACGATCTCGGGTTCGCACCTGCTGGAAATGCGAACCATGCAACGAGCATCAGTACAATCCCCGAGACCAGAGGCACCCGCTTTCTCGACATCGGTTCTCGCCGACTACGAGTCATCGATGGAAGCCATCGACCGCCTTCTGGCACGTCGCGATGACGCACGACAGGATGACGGCTCCACCTGATCGACCGGCGCCTGAAAACCTTCCCACGGCAAAATGGCGTCAATTTAACCGGATTGCCCGGTTTTTGACCTCCCCGGAAATGGGCCTTTCAGCGCCATAACAATCTGGAGACAACCTGCGGGTCATAAATGTCGCCGCGGCGCCCTACGAGGCCCTGAGGGCAAAAATCGAAAATTCGGGGCCAACACAATGCGCATCGGCCCCGAATATATGTCAGCCTTCGATGAGCCCACGAATCGCGGTCATCAGTTCATCGGTCGATGCGCCGGAGCGCGGAACGATCTTCAGGGTCAGTCCGCTGCGTGCCGAACGGGCGTAACGGAGCATCGGTTTGCCGTTCGCGGCCTTGACCACCAGTTCGCCGCCGCCCGTCTTGGTCTTTGCGACGGTCGCCGCAATCAGCCGCTTCGCCACTTCCGGACCCGACAGCTTCACGCCAAGGTCCGCGCGATCTTCGCGCACGCCCCTGCCCTCTTCGATCATCAGCGCCAGTGCGCGCGGATCGCCGGTCAGCGGTTTGATATCGCGCGCCACGCGTACCGTCAGGTCATGGGTATCGGCGAAGATCTCGACGATCTCTGCAGGCAGTCGCGCCACGTCGAGCAGGCGGCTGAGCCACGAGCGGGAAATCTTGAGATGCTCGGCCATCTCGCTCTGCGAGCCGTCATAGAACTCGTCGAGCGCGCGAAGATATTCGTTGGCACGCTCCCAGTCGGAGATGTCCTTGCGCGACCGGTTCTCGATATCGGAGACGCGGAACGCCTCTTCGTCCGACACATGCTGGATGGTGACGAGATATTCGTACTCGGGATGGTGGTGCGCCCGCAGCCACTGGACCGTCCACCAGCGACGCACGCCGGCGATGATCTCGTAGTCGTAGTCAGGGTCGTTCGTCAGCCTGCGGACGATCGCCGGGATGCGCTGCTTCTTCGCCGAGAGGAATGCATCGATCAGGTCACGGCAGCTCTCCTCGTCGAGGTGGTCGAGGTCGCGGTTGTGAAGACGCCAGGGGCGACACCGTGCCGGGTCCACCCACTCGGTCCGGTCAGTGACGACCTTGCCCGAAGCCAGCCGTGCGAGGGTCTGGCTCCGGCTGGCCATGATGCTTTCCGACGGCGCCGAGTTGTCCAGATCCGCGTCATCAAGCCCATCGGTGAGGCTGCTCCCAAATCCGCGATTGCCCTTTGCCATAGTCACTTCCCGTCCGCCGCAGCGCCTGTTCCAGTGCCGGTTGCCACGTGGCAACACCGACACACATTCCCGTTTTTACTCTCGATCCGGATGCAGACAACAACCGGATGAAACTCACATCACCTTGAATTCAGGCGATTTTCCTACTCGTTGCCACGTGGCAACTGCTCAATCTATCCGGCCTGCCCGGCTCGCCCAGGTTCGCAGAACGTCCTGTTCGATGTCGTGGCAGACATCGTTGAGGAAGCGAACGCAGCGGTTGTGTACCTCATGCGACGTGACCGGGCGATCGAGTTCAAAGACCGTCTTCATGCGCGAGCTGGCATTGTCGATCTCTGCGCTGACCTTGAGCACGGAGTTGATCATCGAACCGCCGAATACCTGCCGCATCATACCCAGGATCTCGCGGTGCATGGACTTGCTGTCATCCACGCGGCTCGCGACCAGACGGATGAAATTGTACGCAGGGCGCACTCGCCCGCCCAGTTGCTCCAGCTGCTTCATGGTGGTGCGGGCCATGTCGATGAACGAGACGGTCGATGCGAAGTCGATGACGCTCGGCGGCGCCGGAATGACCATTGCATTGGCAGCCTGGAGCACCGCCATCGATACCATGCCGAGCGCCGGCGGCGGGTCCATCACGACGATGTCGTAATCGTCGACGACTTCGTCGATGGCCTGGGCAATGATGTCGATGACGTCGAAGCTCTGGTTCTGAGCCAGGTAGCCGGCGATCTCGTACTCCAGATTATAGAGCTTCAGATTGGCCGGGATCAGGTCGAGCCCGAAGAAGTGCGTCTTGCGAATGATCGAGCGGACGCCCAGCAGTTCCGGATTATGGAAGTGCCCATAGAGAGTGTCATCCTCTCCCAGGTCCACGTCGGGACGATAGCCGAACATCATGGTCGAGCTGGCTTGGCTGTCGCAGTCGATGAACAGGACGCGGTAGCCGCGGATCGCGAAGTGCTGCGCCATGTGCAAAGCGAGGGTGGACTTGCCGACGCCGCCCTTGAAATTCGACACCGAGAGGATGGCTGGGGTATCGCCCGGTGCACGCCACGGCCGCGTGCCGAAGACGGCCCGCATATGATCGAGTTCCTCCAGCGTATATTGCACGCGGTGTCCCGAAGCCGTGCGGTCTCGTTCGGGCAGGCGTCCATCGCGTTCGGCCTCCCGAATGGCGGACGCAGTGCGGCCGACCAGCGAGGCTGCCTTGGAGATCGGGAAGGAAGGGCCGACCTTGTGCCCCGTCTCCGGATCGAGCGCGCCGTCGCGGATACGCTTGAGAATAGTGAGAGCCTTGCGATGAAGCAGGCCAAGGCTATCTTCCAGCAGTTCGTCACCGCTGATTTCAGAAGGAGCAGGGGTCGTCGCCATAGATACCCGTCTTGTGAGTTTGAGGCCCAACCCTACCCGCGTTGGAAGTTTCGAGCAACGACCCGTCCACCAGTGTTACAAAACCACCGATGATCTCCGTGCTTTTTGCCCCATTCCGAGTCGCACGAGACACATGCACGAGTCGAATGACCGATGATCTCGGTGCCGTTAGCGAATCCGGAGCCGTGAAATGACTCTGTCGCGCCATCCGATTCGCATTTCTGTCGTCCTGAGATCGCCGTTTTCCCCCGCTACCGATGATCTCGGTGCCCAGCGATGATCTCAGTGCGTAACAGCGATGATCTCGGAGCCGTTTGGACCGATGATCTCGGAGCGCAAACCTATACAAGAATCCCTAATCAAAATCCGATTCGCGAATCGGTTCGATTGAAAAGCATGGGAAATTGAGTCGAACCTGCAAAACGCACCGAGATCATCGGTGAGGTTGTAGGTTTGAACCGCTAATTCCTGCCGAAACTGCCAAGCTCCTTGCCAATCCGGGCGAAACCTGTTGTCTAAGCGGCAGATGACAGCCCCATGAGTCGGGCAAAGCAGGGCGATATGAACTCGGATAGCAGCAAGCCGATTGGGCACCAGTATGCCCTCGCCATGATCGATGGCGGCGAGGAACGGGTGCGTTCGCTTGCCCGGGCCGCAGGGTCGCAATTGACGATGGATGCATTTCTGCGCGTCCATGACGAAGAGCCGGTGCCGGCGTTCCTGCATTCTGCGCTTTGTGCCATGTCGCTGCCGACGAAGCGACCGAAGGACGAGACCCAGCCGATCCTGCGCGAAGACGGCAAGTATGCGCTGGCGATCAACCCGCGGCCGGTCCTGCAAACGGTGGATGGCAAGCCGCTCCTGCGGAGCCTTGGCGTACCTTACGGCGCCTATCCCCGCGTCGCGCTGATCTACCTTTTGTCGCAGGCGGTCTCGAAGCGTTCGCGCGATGTCTATCTTGGCCGCAACTTTACCGAGTGGATGCGCCGACTCGGGTATCAGACCGTGTCCTATGGGCCGCGCGGTACGGCCAACCGCATGCGTGAGCAGGTCGACAGGCTTCTCGCCTGCGAATGGCAGATTCGCTGGGATGGCACCGAGGCCGACGACAACGCCTTCGCCGTGCGCGACGTCAAGATTTCCAACGAATATGCGGGTTCGCTCGAGAAGAACGGTGCCTTCGCCCGTGAGATCCGGATGTCGGAAGGCTTCTATGCGCACCTCATCGACCATGCGGTGCCGCTCAACGAAGTGGCGATCCGCGAGCTGAAGGGCACGCCTACCGCCCTAGACCTCTATACTTATCTGGCCTATCGTCTGCCGCGCATCGCCGCCGACAAGGGGCAGACGATTTCCTGGGATCAGCTGGCGCGCCACCTAGGCAACGATGCGGACAGCAAGCGTTTCCGGCAGACCGTGCGCGAGACGATGCAACTGGTTTCGGCCGTCTATCCCAACGCCAACATCGACATGTCCGGCCGCAAGGTCGTGCTCTATCCTTCGCCCGCGCCGCTGGAACGCAAGCTGGTGGGGCCTCATCTGCGGCTGCTGGGTGCGCCGGCGGCAAAAGAGGCACCGAGATCATCGGTCATGCCGAAGGCCAAGACCCGCAAGGAGGAGGCCGCCAACGAGGGACCCCTGCTCGAATTCCCGAACGGCAGCATGAGCTTCGGCACGCGCGAGGCGGCATACCGCAAGATCGGCCTCGACAAGGGACACCCCTGGTCGGTGGACCAGATGGCCGACGCCTTCCGCGCCGGGTTCCCCGGAATTTCGCGCAAGCGCAGCGAAACCGAGTGGCTGCGCGTATGGGATGCTTTCGTTATCAGTTATGCCAAGCGCAGGGGAGCAGCCGAGGGCGAGTGACCGATGATGTCCGAGCCGTTTGACGGTCAGGGCTGCGCTATGGTCGATCGCCGACCGGTTCTATGAGGCTGCGGAAATTGCGCGTCGTCGGTGAGGCGTCGCGCAGATGGAACAGCACGAGCTGGCTGGAAAACGGCATGTCGATGGGCCTGAACGTCAGCGTGTCGACATTCAGGCGGGCCAGCGACCGGGACAAGATCGTTATGCCGAGCCCTGCGGCGGTCAGCCCGACCAGGGTTCCGAAACTGTCGGCTTCCAGCGCGACGGTCGGACGGAAGCCGAGTTCCTCGCAATGGGTGCTCAGCATCTCATTGAAACCCGCGCCGTTCATCGAGCCAAAGAGGATGAGCTGCTCGCCCTCGATGTCGGCAAGCGACAAAGGCCGATCGTGCTCCGCAAGGCGGTGATCGCGCCGCATCGCCACCATCATGCCTTCGCACTGGAGCGGAAGGACCTGCATCTGCGGCAGCAGCGCCAGCGGTGAGAAGGCGCGCAAGATACCGATGTCGAGGGTGCCGCGCTCGACGCGGCTGATCTGTTCCTCGCGCGGGAGCTCGCTCAGTTCGACATGCACTTCCGGGAACTGCGCCCGAAACCGCGCGAGCGCGTCGACGACATAAGGCGTGAACGGCACAGAAGGCGAGAAGCCCAGACTCAGGCGGCCGACTTCTCCCGAATCCGCCAGCTTGGCGATGCGGGCGGCACGGTCGGCTTGTGCCAGCGTCTCGCGCGCCTGGGGCAGGAACTGCAGCCCGGCGCGCGTCAGTTTTACGCTTCTGCTCGTACGGTCGAACAGGCGCACGTCGAGTTCCTCCTCCAGCGCACGGATCTGCTGGCTGAGGGGAGGCTGCGATATGCCCAGACGCTGCGCGGCTGCCCCGAAGTGAAGTTCTTCGGCCACGCAGACGAAGTAGCGCAAGTGCCTCAGCTCCAAAGGTCACGCTCCGATTGAGAGGTTTTCGATATTGATCGTGCCTCCATATATATTGGACAGAAAAGATCCAAGCGCGCATCGGCGGTTTCGTGAGGGGTTCCTCTCACGATGCGGCCGGACAACACCGCTCCCGAACAACAAGGCGGGTGACCGATCCGTTTCCTGACGCCGGAGCCACCGGCCGGGCCTTCGTCCTGCGCTTCAGTCGCGGCGGGGCAGGGCGGTGCGACCGGCTTGCGACGAGGATGGCGGTGAAGGGGCCGTGAGGCGCGGATCGACCGTGCCTTCGCGGCGCATGGAGAAGTCGATGATCGGTATCGTCAAAGTTGCCCTGAACCGCCCGCTGACGTTCATCGTCATGGCCATCCTGATTGCCGTCGGCGGCATCCTTGCGGCGTTCAGAACGCCGGTCGACATCTTTCCCGAGATCAAGGTTCCGGTGATCGCGGTCGCCTGGCAATATGCGGGCCTGCCGCCGCAGGACGTCGGCGATCGCATGATCACCCCTTACGAACGCGTGCTGACCACCACCGTCAACGACATCGAACACGTCGAGAGCCAGTCCTACCAAGGCATCGGCATCGTCAAGATCTACTTCCAGCCGGGCGTCGATATCCGCACCGCGACGGCGCAGGTCACCTCGATCTCGCAGACGATCCTCAAGCAGCTTCCGCCGGGTGCGACGCCGCCGCTGATCCTCAACTATTCCGCTTCCACCGTGCCGATCCTGCAGCTTGCGCTATCGGGCAAGGGGCTGACCGAGCAGCAGCTTTTCGATCTGGGCCAGAACCAGATTCGTCCGCGCCTCGTCACCGTGCCCGGCCTTGCCATGCCGTTCCCGTCCGGCGGCAAGCAGCGTCAGGTCCAGATCGACCTCGATCCGCAAGCGCTGCAGGCGCGCGGGCTTTCAGCGCAGGACGTCGGCAACGCCATTGCCGCACAGAACCAGATCAACCCGGCTGGTTTCGTGAAGATCGGTGCGACCCAGTACAGCGTGCGCCTCAACAACTCGCCGAGCACGATCGACGCGCTCAACGACATCCCGGTCAAGGTCGTCAACGGCGCCACCATCTATATGCGTGACGTCGCCTACGTGCGCGATGGCAGCGCGCAGCAGCAGAACATCGTGCATGTCGATGGCAGCCGCTCGGCACTGCTGACCGTGCTCAAGAACGGCGCAGCCTCGACGCTGGCCATCGTTAACGGGGTGAAGGAGGCCATGCCTTCCATCCAGCAGACGCTGCCCGACACGCTCAAGGTCCTGATCGTGGGCGACCAGTCGCTGTTCGTGAAGGCGGCGGTCAGTGGCGTCATCCACGAAGGCGCGATCGCCGCCGCGCTGACCTCGCTGATGATCCTCCTGTTCCTCGGCTCCTGGCGCTCGACGGTGATCATCGCACTGTCGATCCCGCTGGCGGTGCTGGCCGCCGTCATGGCGCTGGCGATCTTCGGGCAGACGCTCAACGTGATGACGCTGGGCGGCCTTGCGCTCGCGGTCGGCATCCTCGTCGATGACGCGACGGTGACGATCGAGAACATCAACTGGCACCTCGAGCAGGGCAAGGGCGTCGTGGAATCCATCCTCGACGGCGCGGCGCAGATCGTGACGCCGGCGTTCGTCTCGCTGCTGTGCATCTGCATCGTCTTCGTGCCGATGTTCTTCCTGCCGGGCGTCGCGGGCTATCTTTTCGTGCCGATGGCGCTGTCGGTGGTCTTCGCGATGATCGCCTCGTTCATCCTGTCGCGCACGCTGGTGCCGACCATGGCGATGTACCTGCTCAAGCCGCATGCCCCGCACGGCGAGAACCATCACAACGCCGGAGAGCCAGGCTCGCGCAACGTGTTCGTCCGCTTCCAGCGCGGCTTCGAGGCGCGGTTCGAAAAGGTGAGGGCGGTCTACATCAGCCTGCTGCGCCGGGCGTTGGGATCGAGCAAGGGCTTCATGATCGGCTTCCTTGCGATCGTGCTCGTCTCGTTCGGACTGATGCCATTCCTGGGCAGCAACTTCTTCCCGGCGGTCGATTCCGGGCAGATCGCCATGCACGTGCGGTTGCCCGCAGGAACCCGCATCGAGACTTCGGCCTCGCGGTTCGAGGCGATTACCAGCGAGATCCGCCGGATCGTTCCGGCAGAACAGCTTGGCACCGTCACCGACAACATCGGCCTGCCGGTCAGCCCGCTCAACACCATCTATTCGAACAGCGGAACGATCGGTCCGCAGGATGGTGACGTTCTGGTCACTCTCAAGGAAGGTCACCAGCCGACCGAGCAATTCGTCGATCGTCTGCGTGTGGAAATGCCGCGCCGTTTCCCCGGCGCCACGTTCGCCTTCCTGCCCGCCGACATAACCAGCCAGATCCTCAACTTCGGTTCGCCTTCGCCGATCGACATCCAGATCGCGGGCAAGGACCAGGACGCCGCGCGTATCTACGCGCACAAGCTGATGACCAGACTTTCGCGCATTCCCGGGATCGCCGACATGCGGCTGCAGCAGCCCGCGCGCTCGCCGCAGCTTGACGTGGAGGTCGATCGGGCACGCATCGGTCAGTACGGACTGAGCGAAAGGGACGTGACGACCAGCCTTGCCAGTTCGCTGGCCGGCACGGCGCAGACCGCCCCTCTGTTCTTCGTGAATCCGGAAAACGGCGTGTCCTATCCGGTCGTGGCGCAGGCGCCGGAGTATCAGGTCGGTTCGATGAACGCGCTGTCGGACATCCCGGTCTCGGGCACTGCCGGAACGCCCACGCAGCCGCTCGGCGCGCTGGCCTCGCTTACCCGGTCGAGCACGACCTCGGTGGTCTCGCACTATAACATCCAGCCCGTGATCGACATCTATGCGACCACGCAGGGCCGTGATCTCGGCAATGTCGCGGCCGCCGTACAGTCGGCCATAGATTCGCTCGAGAAGGAACAGCCCAAGGGTTCCAGCGTCACCATCCGCGGTCAGTACCAGACCATGAACACCGCTTTCTCCGGCCTCGGCTTCGGCTTGCTGGGGGCGATCTTCCTGATCTACCTGCTGATTGTCGTGAACTTCCAGAGCTGGGTCGATCCCTTCGTGATCATCACCGCGCTGCCCGCCGCGCTTGCCGGGATCGTATGGATGCTCTTCGCCACGGGGACCACGCTTTCGGTGCCTGCCCTTACCGGCGCGATCATGTGCATGGGCGTGGCAACCGCGAACTCGATCCTCGTCGTCAGCTTCGCGCGCGAAAAGCTCGCCGAACTGGGCGATGCCACCAAGGCGGCGATCGAGGCGGGCCTCGTGCGCTTCCGCCCGGTGCTGATGACCGCGCTTGCGATGATCATCGGCATGGCGCCGATGGCGCTCGGGCTGGGCGAGGGCGGTGAGCAGAACGCCCCGCTCGGCCGCGCGGTGATCGGCGGCCTGATCTGCGCTACGATCGCAACCCTATTCTTCGTCCCTACCGTGTTCAGCTTCGTCCACCGCCGCCGCACCCATGGCGACGAGCAGACCCGTTCGATGGAAATGCAGCCCAGCCATGCTTGAACCCGAGATCACTGAAAACAACAGCCTCTCCAGCGGCACGCTGAAGAAGGTCGGCATCGGCGCCGCCGTCGTCGCGCTGGCCGTCGTCGCCTTCGGCGTCGCGAGCCGGATCAGCGCCACCAACGACCTCGAGGCGGTGGCCGCCGACGCTGCGGTTCCCACCGTCACCGTCGTCTCGCCCGCCACGGCCGAGGGCGGCGACGGGCTCGTCCTGCCAGGAACCATCCAGGCCTACAACAGCGCCGCGATCAACGCGCGGACCAACGGCTACGTCCGCCGCTGGCTGGCCGACATCGGTGATCACGTGAATGCCGGGCAGACGCTCGCCATCCTTGACGCGCCCGAGATCGACCAGCAGCTGGCACAGGCCAAGGCGGACTACCAGACCGCGCTCGCCAACCAGCGCCTTGCCGCGACGACATCGAAGCGCTGGCAGTCGATGCTGGCGCAGGACGCCGTCTCGCAGCAGGAAGCGGACGAGAAGGCGGGCGACCTCGCGGCCAAGACCGCGCTGGCTAACGCTGCGCTGGCCAGCGTGCGCGAACTGAACGCCAAGCACGGCTTCACCCAGCTTTCCGCACCGTTCAGTGGTGTCGTGACCAGTCGCTCGGCCCAGATCGGCGCGCTGGTCGTGTCGGGTAACGCGGCATCGCAGCCCCTCTTCACCGTGTCCGACGTGCACCGCATGCGCATCTACGTCCGCGTGCCGCAGGTCTATTCCTCGCAGATCCATGCCGGGATGAAGGCCAGCCTCAACCTGCCCGAATTCGCAGGCCGCGATTTCGAGGCGTCGCTGACCCGTTCGGCGAACTCCGTCGATGCCCAGTCGGGCGCGATGCTGGTCGAGTTGCAGGCGGACAATTCCGATGGCGCGCTCAAGCCCGGCGCCTTCGCCCATGTGCGTTTCGCCATCGACGGCGTCGGCGGCGGCCTGCGCCTTCCCGGCAGCGCGATCATGGCTGCGGAGGACGGCCCGAGCGTCGCGATCGTCGGCAAGGACGGGACGGTCACACTGCGCCGCGTCACCATTGCGCGCGACGAGGGCAAGACCGTGCTGGTCTCGGTGGGCCTGAAGCCCGGCGATAAGGTCATCGATTCCCCGCCGGATTCGCTCCGCACCGGCGACCGCGTGCGCACAGCCGCACCGGAAGGGAAGGGCGCAAAGGGGACCGGCGGCAATGGCTGACGCCATGGCGGACAGGCGCCGGGCCGTGTCGGCCCCGAAGCTGCCGATCGCTCTCGCGCTGGCTCTCGCATTGGGCGCCTGTTCGATGGCACCCGATTATCAGCCGCCGCAGACCGCCGCGCCCGCGCAGTTCAAGGAAGTCGCGGGCTGGACCAGCGCCACGCCGCGCGACGGCGAGGGCAGGGGGCCCTGGTGGGACGCTTACGCCGATCCAACGCTCGCCGATCTCGAGGCACGGGCGGCCAAGGCCAGCCCGACCCTCGCCGCAGCGCTCGCGCGTTACGATGCCGCGCGCGCGGCCGCGCGGGTCGAGCAATCCGACCTTTATCCGCAAGTCGGGGTGAGCGGCGAGGCTTCGCGTGAGCGGCTCTCGGCCAATCGCCCGCTGACGACCGGCACCGCACGCAAGTACAATGACTATACCGTCGGCGGCTCGATCGACTACGAGCTGGACCTCTGGGGGCGCATCCGCAACCAGGTGAAGGCGGCGACGGCGGAATCGGATGCGAGCCGCGCCGATCTCGCCTCCGCGCAGCTGAGCCTGCAGGCGGCGGTGGCCGATGCCTATTTCCGGCTGCGGGGCCTCGACGCGCAGGCGCAAGTGCTCGACCAGTCGGTCGAGGCTTTCGCGCGGGCCTACGACCTGACCGATAAGCGGCACACCGGCGGCGTCGCCTCCGGGATCGACGTCAATCGCGCCCGCACCGTCCTCGGCAATGCCCGCGCACAAGTGGCGACGATCGCCAACCAGCGCGCCGCCACCGAGCATGAGATTGCGGCCCTCGTCGGCGAAGTGGCTTCCGGTTTCAGCCTGCCGGTGGCGGCGGCCGACCTCGCGCCGCCTGCGCCGCCCGCCGCGACGCCGTCCGATCTGCTGCAGCGCCGCCCCGACATCGCCGCCGCAGAGCGGCGGGTCTTCGCAGCCAACGCCCGCATCGGCGTGGCCAAGGCGGCGTTCTTCCCTTCGCTGACGCTGGGCGCGGCGGGCGGATGGGAGACCACCAACGGTCAGTTGCTGACGACGCCGAACACGTTCTGGTCGCTCGGCCCGCTCACCAGCCTGTTGACCATCTTCGACGGCGGCCGCCGGTCGGCACAAGTGAAGATCTCGCGCGCGGACTACGAGGAGACGGCGGCGGACTACCGCGAAACCGTGCTCACCGCGTTCCGGCAGGTCGAGGACGCCATTGCCGCGATGCATCACCTCTCTTCCGCCGCCGTGGCGCAGAAGGAGGCGGCCGATGCCGCGCAGCGCACGCGGGACATTGCAATGTCCCGCTACCGCGACGGTGCGGCGGGCTATCTTGACGTGGTGACCGCACAGACCGATGCGCTCGATGCGCAGCGTGCGTACATCTCGGTGCAGACGCAGCGGATGCAGGCGAGCGTGGCCTTCGTGAAGGCTCTCGGGGGCGGTCTAACGGCACCTGCGGATGCTACGGCGGGGCATTAATTGAGCCTCAGTTCGCCCTGGAGCGCTTCGCTGCGGGGCGACTGTGGCGCCGGACCCGATCGCCCCATCAGACACCGCGCTCCGCCGACCAGCGTATAGACCGCGTGGCGCCCCGCTCCGCGGTTCTGGTGATCGACGCGAAAGCCCTGGTAGTGGCGCCGGATCAGCCCGGCATGCACCAGTTCAGAAACCGCGCGGCTGAGGTTGGTCTTGCCCGACTTGCGGATACGTTCGTGCACCTCGGCGGCGATCACCGCTTCGGCCGCCTGCGGTTCCGCCGGGGCCTTGCCGGAGGCGAGCAGCTCAAGGCGCACTTTCTCCGCCAGCATCAGCCGCTTCGGGTCGCGTGCGCCCATCGGGGCGAGCGCGTCGCAGAGCCAGTCGCGCAGCAGGATGCTGCGGCCTGCGCGCAGGATGAAGGGCCCCGCGCTGCCGTCGGGCCGCGCGATTTCGGCGATGAGGCTCAGAACCATGAAGGCATAGCGCGGACGCGAACTTGTCTGTGCCACGCGGTCGAGGAGATCCGCCATGTCGCTGGCCTGCCCGCGATGCGGGGAGAGAGGCGTGTAATGGAACATAGCGAGGCAAAATAGAGCACATAAATGGAATCGTGAGAATCCCCTTTCCGGACCATGTTTCGCTTTGTCAGCAATGACACTTTACCGGGGGCAAAGTGTCACGGGTGAGATTCTCCATTACGCTCATGATTCGCTACGCCCGGCGAACCTTTCACGCCAATTGACCCGATGCGCGTGCAATCAAACATACCCGCGAATTGGTAAGACCGACGTGGGTATCGGACGCACCAAACATTGCCGGTATGAAGTAGGGGGGCGGCGAATTGCGCAGGAATACTTCGGAAAAGTGTCATTTCCGGCACTTATCCTGCCTTCATGCGGACTTGCCTCGACAAATCGCCACAGCGAATGCCCGCACGAGCATCATCGCCGGGAAGATGTTGGCCGCCACTGCTTCATTACTCCGCCGCCCGCCCGTATGGTCCAGCGGCTGATTGCGGAGCTTTCCGGCCTCGCAATTGGACGGACAGGTTCCCGCGTCGACGGGGGCCGCCGAAGAAGGCTCCGCCGCCAAGACGGGGCGATCGACGGGCGTTTCCAGCACCATGCGGCCTCAGGGCCGCAGCCGGGAGCGACCGAACGGTAAGACCAATGATGGGGATGATGTGATGAGGCTGTTTTCGTCTGTACTTCTGTGTTCCGCCAGCCTGGCAGGTCTCTCGACCCCGGCCCTTGCGCAGGATGCGGACACGTCCGCCGACGAAGCGGTCGCCGGCAACGTCATCATCGTCCAGGCCCGCCGCCGCGACGAGGCGGTGCAGGACGTTCCGGCGGTCATCGACACGGTGACGGCGGACGACGTGGCCAAGCTCAACATCCGTGACTTCAAGGAAGTCTCCACCCTCGTCCCCGGCCTCCAGCTCACCACCGAGGCGAACGGTGTCGGCGGCGGCGGCCGCCTGCGCGGCGTCAACTTCGATGTCTCGGCCAGCGGCACCAACCCGACGGTCGAATTCTACTTCAACGACGCGCCGATCACGGCGGGCGTGATCCTGCAGCAGATGTACGACATCGGCCAGATCGAAGTGCAGCGCGGGCCTCAGGGCACGCTGCGCGGCCGCGCCGCGCCTTCGGGCTCGATCACCATCGGCGCCAAGAAGCCCGATCTCTATTCGGTGGGCGGCTTCACCGACATGACTGCCAACGATATCGGCACGCTCAACTTCAAGGGCGGCTTCAACCTGCCCATCATCGAAGGCATCGCCGCGATCCGCGTCGCCGGTGTCTGGGACGAGAACGAGGCCGACCGCGTCCGTCCGATCACTTCTGCGCGCGATCCCTTCCAGCGCACCAAGAGCGGCCGCATCTCCGCCATCGTGCAGCCCACCGACTGGCTCAAGTTCGAGGGCATGTACCAGAAGATGGACCGCAAGGCCCGTCTCTACGACCAGGTCGCGTCCTTCAGCGAAGTGAACCCCGACGCAGCTGCGAGCCCGGTCTATATCGACAGTTCGGACCGCCGCTCGATCATGGAATCGCCGCGTCCGATCCACCAGATCTACGACATCTACAACTGGCGCGCGGAGGCATCGGGCTTCGGGCAAGTGCTGATCTATCAGGGCCAGCACTATACCCAGAAGATCACCGGCATCGAAAATTCGGACGAGGCCAACTTCTTTTCCGCCGGCACCGTTCAGGATACGTATTCGTCGCCCAAGGCGACCTCGCATGAAGTGCGCCTGCAGAACGACGCGCGCATCGCCGACATCTTCGATTACGTCGTCGGCTTCTTCGACTACAAGAACGACAACCCGACGACCCTCAACCGTCCGACCATCCTGGGCTATCCGACGAGCGCGACGACCGGTGCCATCTTCGGCATCGTCAACACCGCGATCCAGCGTACCAATACCAGCCACGAGCAGTCGTTCTTCGGCAACCTGACCGCGCATCTGGGCGAGGGGACCGAAGTTTCCGGCGGCGTGCGCCACATCTCCTACACTTCGCAGAACGGCTTGTTCATCAATGGCGCCTCGACCGCCACGACCGGTCAGGACGCGAAGAAGTGGATCTACTCGGCTTCGGTGAAGCACAATTTCTCGCCAGACTTCATGGTCTATGCGAGCACGGGAAGCTCCTGGCGGCCCGGTATCAACGTGGTTGGCGATTTCAGCCAGCGCATGTCGGAACTGGAGGAGAGCTTCGTCAACCTGCCGCCGGAAAGCTCCAAGTCCTATGAGCTGGGCTTCAAGAGCACGCTTCTGGGCGGCCGCATGCGCCTGAACGCGACGGCCTACCACCAGAAGTTCAAGAACTATCCGTACCGCACCGGCGGACGCGGGGTCTACTTCGTGGACTACACCAATCCGGCCAACCCGGTGGTGACCCAGTTCAACTTCGTCGGCGCCGTCCCGGTCGAGGTCAACGGCATCGAGGGCGACGTCTCGATCGACGTGATGGACGGCTGGAACCTGGGTCTCGTCGCCAGCTACTCGATCGGCAAGATCAAGAGCGGTACGGTTCCATGTAACGACCTCAACGGGGACGGCGTGCCGGATGTGATCACGTCCGCGCCTTCGCTGCCGGTTCTGCAGGCTGCGGTTGGCAGTGACAACATTTCGGCTTGCCAGGTCAACCAGCGCTCCGGCTTCCAGGCGCCGTTCAGCGCAACGCTGACCAGCGAATACAGCTTCGCGGTGAGCGATCACGTCAATGCGTACGTGCGCGGCCTGTTCAACTTCTTCGGCAGTTCGCGCGTCGACCCGGTGAACATCTACGACAACCTGGGCTCTTACGGTCTGGTCAATGTCTTTACCGGCATCCGCGACGCCAAGGGGGCGTGGGAAGTCTCGCTCTTCGCCAAGAACCTGCTGGACACCACCAAGACGCTGACCCGGACCGACCCGCTGTTTACGTCCTATCGCAACATTCTGGCGGGTGGCGCGGCGACCACGTTCACCAGCACTTACAACGGCGTGACCACCACCGCCCCGCGCGAGTTCGGTATCAACGTCCGCTACGCCTTCGGCAGCCGCTGAGACGCCAAGGACTTCGTCATTGCGAGCCGCGAAGCGGAGAAGCAATCCAGGGCAGCTTTACGTTGCTCTGGATTGCTTCGCTCCGCTCGCAATGACGAAGTGGGGCGGACTTTCGCTAATTCGCCGCTTCCCCCGCCAATAGAGCTGGCAATCGGCGGCGCAGCAGCGCCACGAACAGGCTGACCTTGGGGGAGAGGTGCTTGAGGCGTGGATAGACGGCCCAGATCGGTTCGTCGTCGGGACATTCTCCGGCGAGCACTTCCTCCAGCCGGCCCTCTGCGATCGCCGCTGCCGTATAGAACGCGGGCAACTGGCACACGCCCATGCCCTCTAGCGCCGCTTCCAGCACCATCGTTCCGTTGTTGCAGCGCCAGCGCCCTTCCGGACGAAAGGTTTCGCCGCGCTGGAAGTGCCAGAGCGCGGCCGAGCCGACGAGACAGTCGTGCTCCTTCAACTCGGCGATGCGTTGTGGGCGTCCCTTCGCGGCGAGATAGGCGGGCGCGGCGACGGTGACCATCGCCCGCGAAGCCACCCGTGTCGCGACGAGGCGCGAGTCCTCCAGATGCCCCGTGCGGATGGCGATGTCGTAGCCGTCGCGGATCAGATCGACGACGTCGTTGTCGAGGTCGCAGGCGATCGCGAGCCTGGGATGCTCACGCGCATACTCGCGCAAAACCGGGCCGATGAACCGCTCTCCCAATGTGTACGAGCAGGTGATGCGCAAGTTGCCGCGCGGGCTGCCCTGCGCGGTGACGGCGGCGATGGCGTCCTCGCGCTCGGAGATCAGGCGGCTGCCGGTCTCGTAGAAGATGCGGCCCGCTTCGGTCAGCCCCAGCGAGCGGGTGGTGCGATGGAACAACTGGCTGCCCAGCTTCGCCTCCAGCCGGGAAACGGCGCGGCTCATGTGCGTGACCGAAGCGCCGAAGCTGCGTGCGGCGGCGGTGAAGCTGCCGGTCCGCGCCACCGTCACGAACTCCTCGATGCCGTCCCAGGCTCCAATCACGATTTTTTCCACTCGGTTATAATGCTTTTCCCAAGAACCCCATTAACGACAATCCGGCAAGGCGCTAGAGCCCGCGGCGAAAAGGAGACACCCCGCATGAAGACCCGCGCCGCCGTTGCCTTCGAGGCGAAGAAGCCGCTCGAAATCGTCGAAGTGGACCTGGAAGGGCCGAAGGAAGGCGAAGTCCTGGTCGAGATCATGGCGACCGGCATCTGCCACACCGACGCCTACACGCTCGACGGCTTCGACAGCGAGGGCATCTTCCCCTCGATCCTCGGCCATGAAGGCGCCGGGATCGTGCGCGCGGTGGGGCCGGGCGTCACCAGCGTGAAGCAGGACGACCACGTGATCCCGCTCTACACGCCGGAATGCCGCCAGTGTAAGTCGTGCCTCTCGGGCAAGACCAACCTGTGCACCGCGATCCGCGCCACGCAGGGCAAGGGCCTGATGCCCGACGGCACCAGCCGGTTCAGCTACAAGGGCCAGCAGATCTTCCACTACATGGGCTGCTCGACCTTCTCGAACTTCACCGTTCTGCCCGAGATCGCGGTCGCCAGGATACGCGAGGATGCGCCGTTCCAGTCGTCTTGCTACATCGGCTGCGGCGTCACCACGGGCGTGGGCGCGGTGATCAACACCGCCAAGGTGCAGGTGGGCGACAACGTCGTCATCTTCGGCCTCGGCGGTATCGGCCTCAACGTGATCCAGGGCGCGCGGCTTGCCGGGGCGAACAGGATCATCGGCGTCGACATCAACCCCGATCGCGAGGAATGGGGCCGCCGTTTCGGCATGACCGACTTCCTCAACACCAAGGGCATGAGCCGCGAGGACATCGTCGCGAAGATCGTGCTGATGACCGACGGCGGGGCCGACTATACCTTCGACGCCACCGGCAACACCGAAGTGATGCGCACCGCGCTCGAAGCCTGCCATCGCGGCTGGGGCACCTCGATCATCATCGGCGTGGCCGAGGCGGGCAAGGAGATCGCGACGCGCCCGTTCCAACTGGTCACCGGCCGCAATTGGCGCGGCACCGCGTTCGGCGGTGCCAAGGGCCGCACCGACGTGCCCAAGATCGTCGATATGTACATGACCGGCAAGATCGAAATCGATCCGATGATAACCCACGTCATGGGCCTTGAAGAAATCAACAAGGGCTTTGACTTGATGCACGCGGGCGAATCCATTCGCTCGGTCGTGGTCTTCTGAAGAGGGAAATTTCGATGTTCACGCATATCATGGTCGGCGCCAATGACGTTCCGGCCGCCAAGACCTTCTACGATGCCGTTCTCGGCGCGCTCGGTCATGGCGAGGGCAACTTGATCGGCGAAGGGCACGGCGTCGGATACGCGACGTCCGGCGGCTTCTTCGCTGCGGTGACTCCGCGCGACGGCAATGCGCCGAGCTTCGCCAACGGCGGCACGATCGGCTTTGCCGCATCCGGTCCCGATGCGGTCGATGCCGCCCATGCTGCAGGTCTTGCTGCGGGTGGCACCTGTGAAGGTGCACCCGGCCCGCGCGAGATGTTCCCCGGTGCCTACGGCGCGTACTTGCGCGATCCGACCGGCAACAAGCTCTGCCTCTGGCAGGCACCGAAGGCCTGATGCGATGAGCCTGGAGACGATTTCCACCAACCGCAGCCACGGCGGCACGCAGGGCGTCTATCACCACGACAGCGCCGAGACCGGAACGCCGATGACGTTCTCCGTCTTCGTACCCGACCATGAGCCGGGTGCGAAACTGCCGGTGCTATGGTATCTCTCCGGGCTCACATGCACGCATGCGAACGTCACCGAGAAGGGTGAGTTTCGTGCAGCATGCGCGCAGCATGGCGTGATCTTCGTCGCGCCGGATACCAGTCCGCGCGGCGACGACGTGCCCGACGATGAGAGCTACGACTTCGGCAAGGGCGCGGGCTTCTACGTCGATGCGACGCGTGATCCCTGGGCGCAGCATTTCCGCATGCGCTCTTATATCGAGGCCGAATTGCCCGCGCTTGTTGCGCAGCATTTCCCGGCCGACATGGCGCGGCAGGGGATCACTGGGCACTCGATGGGCGGACATGGCGCGCTGACGATCGCGCTGCGTAATCCCGATCGTTTCCGCTCGGTCAGCGCGTTTTCGCCGATCGTCTCGCCGCTTAATTGCCCGTGGGGCGACAAGGCGCTGACGGGCTATCTTGGCAAAGACCGTGCCGACTGGCGCGCTTATGACGCCTGCGCGCTGATCGAGGACGGCGCGCGCGTTCCGGCGCTGCTGGTCGATCAGGGGACGGCGGACGGCTTCCTCGAAGAGCAATTGCGCACGTCGCTGCTCGCCGCAGCATGCGAGAAGGCCGGGCAGGCCGCGACGATCCGCATGCAGGAGAGGTACGACCACTCGTACTACTTCATCTCCACGTTCATGCCCGAGCACGTCGCCTGGCACGCGGAGCGCCTTCGCGGCTGATCGCTCAGCCGAACGCGCGCTTTTCGTAGACGGTAGCGATCGCGCTGCCGTCCCAGACGTAGCACAAGTGGCGTTCCTGTCGGCAGTTGGAAAGCAGGCGCGGCCGGAACACAGCCGCGCATTCGCCGCCCTCGTGCCGGACACTGGCATAGACGATGCCATCCGACCCGGACTCCCGCAGAGTTACGGCGAAGGCCTGCGATGCACCGTAGTGGTCGGGGTGATAGATCGCCGCAAGATCTTCCCGCCGCTCACGTATGTCGTGCATCCGCGCGGCAAGATCGACGGCATAGACCCGCATGTCGAGTTCCTGCGCAGGCTCCAAGGTGAAGGCCATGAACCGGCCGCGATGGTAGCAGGTTTCCGCCACTGCCGTATCGACCGAGCGCGCCGCGTAGAAAACCCCGAATGCCCCGTCGGTGAACCGGTCGCCTTTCGGATTGAGATGCGTAAAGGCCGCCATGATCGGCGTCGAACCGGGGCCGGAGACGCGGTCCTCGGGCGGCACCAGCGCCAGTTGGCCGGTCTCTTCGCGCAGACGGTCGTTCGTCATCGCCTCCAGTGCGAATACGGCTTCGAGGTCGGCCGGATCGGCAACCTTGTCGAACACGGAGACCGGCGGGAACCGGCTCGGCACGATGCGATAGCACGGCGTCCAAAGCAGGGCGGTTACCGGAACGTCCATGAGGATGTTTGCCGTCAGCCGCGCTGGGCGTCGACGTACTGCCGCACCACATAGAGGTCCGCGACGTTGCCTGAAGTCATGCGATCAAGCGCCGAGCGGCCGCTGAATAGCGGTGCGGCATTGGGTTTGCGCACCCAATCGTCGGCCGTTCGCGGTAGCAGGATTTGCAGGCCCTTGTAGATGCCTAGGACGTAGGAAATGCGCTCTAGCGCATCCTTGGGAATGGCCGCCACGGCGCCGCGCTTCCACGACTGGAACGTGGAACGGTTGTCCAGTCCGAGCAGCCGCATCTGTTCGTTCTCCTTGAGTCCCCAGGCATCGGCGATGCGAAAGAACGTGCGCAAGGCAGGGCCGGTCAGATCCTTCCGGTTCGGTTCGCGGGACTGCATGATCGTGGCCATGACCATCAGATGTACGCATTCTGATCAAATTTCAATAAATGATCATAAAATAATCGAGAAAGAAACGTAAGGAGAAGGCAGTGTTCACGTTCGTGAACGCATCGTGCGGACTGGCTCGTGCCAGTGATGCGGGACTGCGTGAAATTCAGGTCATCTGGTCTATGCGCTTTGTCTTCCCCGACGATGCCACATTGCAGATCATCCGACGATTCCCCGCGATACCGTAACAAACATGCGCAGATCGGCGCAAAAGACAAACATTTGACACCTCCGGGCAAACAGCGCACAGTCTGTTCACGGATATGAACGTGTCGTTCTGATTCATGAACGAATGATGTGAAAGTGATCAGGGGCCGCGATGACCAGTGATATCAAGTCCGCAGCACGCGTGCTCGACATGCTCGAGCTGTTTTCGACGCGGTGCGACGGGCTGACGCTCAGCGAAGTCGCGCGCGGTCTGGAACTGCCCAAGAGCAGCACGCTGGGCCTGCTGCGCACCCTGCACAAGCGTGGCTATCTGGTGCGCGAGGACGAGGACGACAGCTACCGCCTCAACGACATGATCCGCCGCGACGGCTTCGCCCGCCATGGCCGCATCCTGCGCGTCGCCCCGCCGGTGATGACCGCGCTGGCAGTGGACGCAGGCGAGACGGTGCTGCTGGGCATGCCCGATGCGTCCGGCCTCGTGCGGCTGCTGGCCAAGGAGGCATCGCCTTCGGACATCCGCTACGACATCGAACTGCCGCGCAAGGTTCCCGCCTACTGCACCGCGCTGGGCCGCGTGCTGCTGGCGCGGATGGAGCCTGCCGCCTTCGAGGCCGCGCTCGACAGCGTGCCGCGCGCTGCGCTAACCGCCTCCACGCAAGTCGATCGCAGCGCCGTGATCGACGCGGTAGAAGCCGCGCGCGAGACGGGCTTCGCGGTGGTCGAGGACGAATTCGCGATCGGCGGCACGGGTGTCGCCGCTGTCATTCCGCTCGGGCCGGGGCAGCCGCTGGCGGCGCTCGGACTCGCCTGCATCTCGCAGCGCTACCGGCAGGACCCCGCGCGCCTTCAAGCCCAGTTGGGCGGCGCGATTTCCCGCATTGCCGAGGCAATGGCGGGTCAGGGCAACATGTAACCAACGCTTCGCGCAAAACATGACGGTCGCAAACATCATGAAGCATCCTTTTCGTAACCTCGTCCTTGCCGGCACCGCTCTCGGGCTGTCGGGCATGGCTTCCGCCGCCGCGCCCGAGCGCGATGCCGCAGTGCCGCGCACCGACCGCCACGAGTGGATCGCGGGCGGTACCAACACCGATCACACCCCGCGCATGATCCCCGAGCGGCCGGAAAGCGCCGCCGGACCGGTCACCGTGCTGCGCGGCGGCTTCGTCTTCGACACGCAGTCCCTTCGGGTCGCACCGGGAAGCGTGGTGATGCAGGGTCGGCGGGTTATTGCGGTGCTGTCTGCGGACAGCACCGCGTGGCCCGCCGACGCTAAAGTGATCGACGTGACCGGCAAGTTCGTGATGCCCGGCCTGATCGACATGCACGTGCACCTGACGTACCCGGACAACGACACGCCCTACGACGTGCAGGCTGAGGACGCCGACGGCGTGCTGCGCGGCGAACGCAACCTGCGCTGGTTCATCGAGGCGGGCTTCACGTCCGTGCGCGATCTCAACGGCGTGGGCGATGCGCCTTATCGTCTGGCCGACTGGGCGGCGCAGGATGCCATCCCTTCGCCGCGCGTGTTCACCGCCGGGCACATCATCACCGGCACCGGCGGCCATGCCACCGAACGTCCGGTACGCCCCTCGCACGGCCCCGACTATGCCTGGGAACGCAACGGCGCCGACGCCTGGCGCGCCGCCGTGCGTGAGACGTTCAAGAAAGGCGCCAGCGTCATCAAGGTCGCCAGCCACTTTGCCCCGGACGAGATCCAGGCGGCGGTGGACGAGGCGCATCGCCTTGGCCTCAAGGTGACGTGCGACTGTGAGACGATCTACACCCAGATGGCGGTGGAAGCGGGCATCGACATGATCGAGCATCCGCTTCCGCGCACCGACAGGACCATTGCCGAAATGGCGCAGCATCACACCGCCTCGGTGCCGACGCTGCAGGTCTACCAGAACGTGCTCGACCGCGCGGGCGGCTTCTGGGATTCGACCTCGCGCCGCTTCACGATGACCTCGGACGCGAACTTCGCGCTGTTCCAGAAGATGAAGAAGGCGGGCATCGTCATGGGCGTGGGCACCGACACGATCGGTGATGCGAACAAAATGATCCCCAACATCTACCTCGCCGAACTCAAGTGGTTCGTGAAGGGCGGCTACACGGTCCCGCAGGCGCTGCAGGCGGCGACGCTCACCAACGCGAAGCTGCTGGCGATGGACGACCTCATTGGCACCATTCAGCCCGGCAAGCTGGCCGACGTGATCGTCGTTGACGGACGCCCGGATCAGGACATCGACGCGCTGCGCAAGGTCACGATGGTGTTCAAGGACGGACGCATGATGGTGAAGGACGGCGCCGTCGTCATCCCGCCGCATGTTCCCGTGCCGCTGCCCAAGCCTTCGCCCGCCGAAGCCCCCTAAGACGCAAGGAAGACCTGCCATGACGACTACGGCGCTTCCCGCCGAGGGACAGCTTGCGCGCCCTGTACCCGGCCGCAAGGACATTGCGAGGGCCCTGGCTTCGGCGATGATCGGCAACTGGTTCGAGTTGTTCGACTTCATCATCTACGGCTACTTCGCCGCGCAGATCGGCATCGCCATGTTCCCGGCCGCCGATCCGGTGACGACGATCCTCTCCAGCTTCGCGACGTACGGCGTCGGCTTCGTGATGCGCCCGGTCGGCTCGATGGTGCTGGGATCGATGGGCGACCGCTTCGGGCGCAAGTCGGCGCTGGTGCTGACGATGATGCTGATGGCGGGCGCGACATGTGCGACGGGGCTGATCCCGACTTATGCTTCTGTAGGCCTGGTGGCGCCTTGTGCGCTCGTTGTGTGCCGTTTGGTGCAGGGTTTTGCGGCCGGCGGCGAGTGGGGCGGGGCGACCACGTTCCTCGTCGAGTACGCGCCGGCCAACCGGCGCGGCCTGTTCGGCGCGCTGCAGCAACTGAGCACCAGCCTCGCGGTGGTCTCCGCCGTGCTGGTGGCGCTGACGCTGAATTCGGTGCTTTCGGCCGAGGACCTGCAGGCGTGGGGCTGGCGCGTGCCCTTCGTGCTGGGCATCCTGATCGCGCCTTTGGGCTTCTACCTGCGCGCGAAAGTCCCTGAAACCCCGCACTTCAAGGCCGAACGCGAAGTGCCCGAGCACCCCTTGCGCGAGGCTCTGACGATCCACCGCCGCACCGTCCTGACGATCGCGGGCATGGTCGTGATCTGGACCGTGGCGGGCTATACTTACGGCACCTTCCTCGTCAGCTTCGCCAGCCAGGTGCTGGAGGTGCCCTCGCGCTATGCGCTACTCGGCACCCTGACCGGCGCGCTGTGCAACGTCGCGGTGATCCCGCTCGCGGGCTGGGCCTCGGACACGGTCGGACGCAAACCCTTCCTGCTGACGAGCGCCGCTGGTTTCGCGATCGTCTCGATCCCGCTGTTCCTGTTCATGGCGGAAGCGCGCAGCGGCATTTCCGTCATCACGGCGACGGCAGTTGCGGGCGTCTTCTCCGGCCTCTTCAGCGGCACTGCGCCGACCTACCTGTGCGAACTGCTGCCGACCCGCGTGCGCTACACCGCGCTTTCGGTGGGCTACAACGGCGCGGTCATGCTGTTCGGCGGCTTCGCGCCCTTCATCGCGACGCTGCTGGTGCGCCTGACCGGCGTGACGATCGCTCCGGCCTTCTACGTCACTGCCGCAGCCGTGCTCTCCTTCCTCGTGATCGCCTGCGTGCGTGCCCCCGATCCTGCAAAGGCCATCGACCGATGAGACTGACCCGCGCTCTCCTCCTCGCCACCTGCCTGACGCTGGCCACCCCGGCGATGGCGCAGGAAAAGCCCGTCCCCACGCCCGAGCAAGTCTTGGGCCACCGCATGGGCGAGGACCGCTACGTCCCGTCCTACGATGACATGATGGCCTACTGGAAGGCCGTTGCCGCCGTCAGCGACCGAGTGAAGCTGGTCGACATCGGCCCCAGCACCGAGGGACGGCGGCAGGTCATGGCGGTCGTCTCCTCGCCGGAAAACCTCGCGAAACTGGACGAATACCGCGAGACAAGCCGCGCACTCGGCGCTGCCGAGGGCATCGACGCCGCCAAGGCCCACGTCATGGCCGCCACCGGCAAGGCGCTGGTGTGGATCGACGGCGGCCTCCACGCAAGCGAGGTCGAGGCGCAGACCGCGCTGATCGCGCAGGTCCACGATCTGGTCTCCTCCGATGATCCCGAAGCGCGCAAAATCCGCGACAACGTCGTCACCCTGTTCGTGCCGGACAACCCGGACGGCCAGCAGTTCGTGGCCGACTGGTACATGCGTTTCAAGGATCCGATGAAGCGCGAGGCCGACTTCAAGTCGCTGCCGCGCCTCTACCATCCCTACGTCGGGCACGACAACAACCGTGACTTCTTCCTCGCCACGCAGGTCGAGACGCAGAACATGGTGCGCGTGCTCTATCGCGACTGGCGCCCGCAGATCGTGATGAACCAGCACCAGACGGGCCCCGCGGGCACCGTGCTGTTCCTCCCGCCGTTCCGCGATCCGTTCAATTACCACTACGAGCCGCTGGTGATCTCCAGCCTCGACGAAGTGGGTGCCACGCTGCAGAGCCGCCTGCTTTCGGAGAACAAGGGTGGCGCCACCACCCGCAGCGGCGCGCACTACGACACCTGGTACAACGGCAACCTGCGCACCTCGACGTACTTCCACAACGCGGTGGGCATCCTCGTCGAGATCATCGGCAGCCCGGTGCCCGAGACGATCCCCTTCGTTCCCGAGCGGCAGGTGCCCGGCAACGATCAGGCGCTGCCCGCGAAGCCCGGCCCGTGGAGCATGGCGCAATCGGTGTCCTACAGCCTCTCGCTCGCGCGCGGGCTGCTGACGTATGCGGCCAACAACCGCGAGAAGCTGCTGTTCGACCGCTGGCAGATGGGCGCCAATGCCATCGCCAAGGGCTCGACCGACAGCTGGACGATCTCCAAGGACCGTATCGAGGCGGCCCACGCGGCGCTGGCGGAACGCGGCGGCAAGCCCAAGCCGGTGCGCACGCGCGGTTGGAGCGAGATCGACGCCGACCTCTACGATACGGTGCTGCACGATCCGGCGCAGCGCGACGCGCGGGCCTATATCGTGCCAGTCGACCAGCACGATTTCCCGACGACGGCGAAGTTCCTGACCTCGCTCTCGCGCCTCGGCGTGGAGATGGACCGGGCGGAGGAGCCGTTCACCGCTGCGGGCAAGACTTGGCCCGCAGGCACGTACATCGTCCCCGCCGCGCAGGCGTATCGCGCCCACGTGCTCGACATGTTCGAGCCGCAGCACTACCCGAACAACTTCGCCTATCCGGGCGGTCCGCCGATCCCGCCGGCCGACGCTTCGGGCTATACCCCGGCGTTTCAGGCGGGCGTGGAGTTCGCCCGCGCGCTTGATCCGGTGGAGGTGAAGGTGCGCCCGGTTAGCGGAGAGATCGCGCCCGATGCGCAGCCGATCGCGGATGCGGGCGTGGAGGGCACCTCCGGCGGCTGGCTCGTCAGCCATGACCAGAACGACGCCTTCCGTCTCGTCAACCGTCTCCAGGCGGCGGGCATCGCGGTGAGCGCGTACAAGACGCCGCTCGCTGTTGCCGGACGTGCCGTAGAGCCGGGCGCATGGTTCGTGCCTGTGTCCCCCAAGGCGCGCGGCATCGTCGAGGAAGGCGCGAAGTCACTCGGCCTCACCGTGCAAGCGGTCGCTGCCGCGCCGCAGGGCGAGCGGCTTGCCGTGAAGAAGCCGCGCGTCGCCGTGGTCGATCTCTACGGCGGCCTCCATCCCACCGGCTGGCTGCGCTGGATTCTCGACGGGCAGGAACTGCCGTACTCGATCGTCTACCCGCAGGAACTCGACAAGGGCGGCCTCGCGAAGTCGTACGACATCGTCGTCGTGCCCGATGCTGCTATCCCGAATGCCCGCTCGGGCGTGGACGGCGGCATGTTCCGTGGCCGCTTCGACAGCGTCCAGCCCGATCCCAAGGACATGCCCGCCAAGTACCGCGCCTCGCTGGGTGACATCAGCGCGGAAAAGACCATCCCTGCGCTCAAGGCTTTTGCCGACGCGGGCGGCACGCTGCTGGCGATGGGGTCTTCCTCGTCCGGCCTCGCCGCCGCGCTGAAGTTGCCGGTTGCCGATCCGCTGCTGGTGGAGAAGGACGGCAAGCGCGTGCCGCTGTCGAACACCCAGTTCTACGTGCCCGGCGCCGTGCTGACGGCCGATGCCAATTCGGCGGACCCGATCGCCTGGGGCCTCAATCCCAAGGTGGACCTGTTCTACGATTCCAGCCCGGTCTTCCGTCCGACCGCACCCGGCACCTCGGTCGCGGTGTCGTTCGGTGAGGGTGCGCTGCTGCACAGCGGCTGGGCCTGGCATCCCGAATACCTGAAGGACACCGCCGCCGTGCTCACCGTCCCGCAGGGCAAGGGCAAGGTCGTGCTCATCGGTCCCGAGATAGCCCTGCGCGCCCAGACTCAGGGCGCTTTCAAGATTCTGTTCAACGCCATCGCGCTCTCCGCCGCGCGTCCTCAAGGAAAGTAAGATGCTGCGCGCAGCCGTCATCCAGCTCAATACCCGCAGCGACAAGGCCGCCAACCTCGCCGCCATCGAGGCCGCCGTGCGCGAATGCGTGGCGAAGGAGCGCCCCGACTGGGTGCAGCTTCCCGAGCATTGCGAATGGCTTGGCGGCTCTGCCGGTGCCCCCGCCGTCGCCGAGCCTTACCGCGATGGCGACACCTGGACGCTGCTCTCGCGCCTGTCCCGCGAACTGAAGGTGTGGATCCACGGCGGCTCGTTCTACGAGCAGTCGGACAATCCCGGCCGTGCCTACAACACCACCGTCGTCTTCGACCGCGACGGCGTTGAACAGGCCCGCTACCGCAAGATCCACCTGTTCGATGTGACCACCGCCGACGGCGCCAAGTTCCACGAATCCGCTACCGTCGATCCCGGCAAGGCAATCGTCACCTACGATTGCGAGGGCGTCACCGTCGGCTGCTCGATCTGTTACGACGTGCGCTTTCCGGAACTTTATCAGCAGCTGGCGAGGCAGGGCGCGCAATTGATCGCCGTGCCCGCCGCCTTCACCCTGCTGACCGGCAAGGACCACTGGGAAGTCCTGCTGCGCAGCCGTGCGATCGAGACCGAATGCTGGGTCGCCGCCGCAGGCCAGTGGGGCACATACCAGACGCCTGCGGGCGAGCGGCAGTCGTTCGGCCAATCCATGATTATCGATCCGTGGGGAACCGTCGTTTCGCGCGTGTCCGAAGGGCTGGGCAGTGCGTCCGCCGGCATCGACATGGGCATCGTCAACCGCGTACGCAGCCAGATTCCGGTCGCTGCGAACAAGGCCATCCGCATCGAGGCGTCGCTATGAACTGCGTTCGCCCGCACGCCCTGCAGGACCTGAGTCACGCCGCTTTCGCCGCGCGCATCGCGCAGGACCGCCCGGTGATCGTCCTGCCGCTGGGCAGCCAGGAGGAGCAGGGGCCTCATGCGCCGATGGGCGATTTCGTCGCCGCCGAGCGCATCGCCATGGCAGCCGCCGAAGCGGCGGGTGCGGTCTGCGCGCCGGTGCTGCCGTTCGGGTTTGCTGAGTTCTTCCGGGGCTTCCCCGGCGGCATGCAACTGCGCGGATCGACCTTCCGCGCGGTGCTGCGCGACATGATCGACAGCTTCCTCGACCACGGCCTCGACCGCATCGTCATCGTCAACGGCCATTCCACCAACGCGCCGCTGATCGCCGAAGTGGTCCACGCGGTGCGCCGCGAGACGGGCGTGGTCATTCCCGCCGTCCATCTCTGGCGCTCGCTGCCTGAGACGGTGTGGCAGGAGGTCCATGGCGACAAGGCTGCTGCCGCACGCGGCCATGGCGCCGATCCGGTGACCTCGGTGATGATGTACCTCGCCCCCGGCCTCGTCGGTGGGGCGAAGTCGGGAGCAACGCCGCGCAAGGCCGTGTTCGGGCTGCCGTCCGACCCGCACTTCGCCAGCGCGCAGTTTGGCGGCGTATCCGTGGACCTGCCGCTCGATGCTACCGAAGTGGCGGACGACGGCGTCGGCTCGGGCGATCCCTCGCTGTCGAGCGCGCGGGCAGGGCAGGTGTTCACCCGCTTCCTCGTCGGCCACGTCGCCGATTTCCTGCGTCACTTTGCCAAGTGCGATCCGCGCCGCCCCGAAGCGGCGCCGGGAGAATGACGTTCGATCGCCATCCGATGCCCCCGCAGGCCGCGCTCCATCTGGTGCACGGTCTGTCTCGCGTGGAGACTTCGACGCTGGGGCACTGGCGGCTATGGGGCCTGTGCGATCCGGCGCTACGGCCGCTCGCACCCGGCATGAAGGCGTGCGGAACGATCGTCACGCTCGCTCTGTCTGGTCCGGACGGCGCGCTGCTGCACGAGGCGCTCTCGCATCTGCGCGGGGGCGACGTGCTGGTGATCGACCGGCTTGGCGACACCCGCCATGCTGCGGTTGGCGGCGTGGTCGCGGCGGCGGCGATGCTGCGCGGGATCGCGGGCATCGTCGTCGATGGTCCCGTGGCGGACCTCGGCGAAATTCTCGAGACCGGGCTGCCGGTCTGGGCGCGCGGGGTGAGTGCGCGCACCACCCGGCGGCTGGGCCTCGGCGGGCGGTTCAATGCTGCGGTCAGCGTCGGCGGCGTGGTCGCGCGGCCGGGCGACATCGCGCTGTGCGATGCGGACGGCGTGGTCTTCCTCTCGCCCGAGGACGCGGCGGGAGACATCGACCGCGCCGAGGCCGCCGTGCGCCGCGAGACGCTGATCCGCGACGGGCTGGCCAAGGGCATTGCGCTCGAAGATCTGCTCGCCCCGCCTGCGCTGGCGGAGGCACGCTGATGGCGCTCGCCCTATCCGGCGCCCCATCCGGACGGCTGACGCTCGACGATGCCGATATCCGCATCCTCGGCGCGCTGCAGAAGGTCGGCACGCTGTCGGTCGCGGCGTTGTCGGAGGTCGTCCACCTGTCGCACAACAGCTGCTGGCGGCGGCTCAAGCGGCTGGAGGCTGCTGGCGCGATCACCGGCCGTGTGGCGCTGCTCGACCCGGTGAAGCTGGGGCTGGAACTGACCGCCTACGTCTCGATCCGCACCAGCGAGCACAGCGACGAATGGCTGCGCAGCTTCGCGCACGCGGTGGAGACGATGCCCGAGATCGTCGAGCTGTACCGCATGACCGGCGACGTGGACTACCTGATGAAGATCCGCGTCTCCAGCATCGCGGCCTACGACGCGGTCTACAAGAAGCTCATCGGCATGGTGAAGCTCACCGACGTCAGCTCCGCCTTCGCGATGGAGGAGATGAAGAACACCACCGAACTGCCCCTCGCGATGTCGCCCTGCAGGACGGGGTGATGAATGTGCGGGGAATGAAGAATTCGGGGTGATGGTCATCACGGCATTTTGCGAAACGACGCGAAATCTGGGTGAGATCGTCACCCCCGTCACCGACTAGAAGACATGGAAACACCGCAGGGCCTTCGAACCGCGCGGGATACGACAGGAATTTCAAAGTGATTACCGAAGACGGCGGCAAGGGTGAAGCGACGCGGATGATCCATCCTGTAATGGATGGCGAATTCGCGCTGCGCACAGCCGCACCTGTTCTTCAGCGTGGGACGACGGTACTTCTCGACGACTACGGCTGCTTCGGCCGCGAAGCGCCCACGTACGGTCGCGGCGGGCTGGCGACGCAGGCGGCGCTGCGCCGCTCGTTGTGCGAACTGGAGGGCGGCGAGGTGGCCGAACTCTATCCTTCGGGCCTCGCGGCGCTGTCTGGCGCGATCCTCGCGGTGTGCCGTGCGGGCGACGAACTGCTGGTGTGCGACACGATCTACGGCCCCACCCGCCGCTTCGCCGAGACGACGATGGCCGACTACGGCGTCACCGTCCGCTACTTCCCTGCCGATATCACGCTCGATGATCTGGCGGCGATGCTCGGCGACAAGACCCGCCTGATCGTGCTGGAGGCGCCCGGTTCGCTGACGCTCGACATGCTCGACATTCCGGGCATCGCTGCGCTGGCGCGGTCGCGGGGCGTGCTGACGCTGGTGGACAACACTTATTCCGCGGGCGTGCTGTTCAAGCCGCTGGCGCATGGCGTCGATATCTCGGTGCAGGCGCTGACCAAGTACGTTTGCGGCCATTCCGACGTGTTCATGGGCAGCGCCGTCGCTAGCGGCGAAGTGGGCGCGTTGCTGCGGCGCGGGTCGCGCAGCATGGGCTGGGCGGTGTCTTCGGACGACGCCTACCTTGCCCTGCGCGGCATGCGCACGCTGCATGCGCGCCTTGCCCGTCACGGCGAGGCGGCGCTGGAAGTCGCCGCATGGCTGCGCGCGCAGCCGATGGTGCGCGAAGTGCTCTGCCCGCAGCTGCCGGGCGCGCCGGGGCACAACCTGTTCATGCGCGACTACAGCGCGGGCAACGGCCTCGTCACCGTGGTGCTCGACGGGCCGGAGAGCGCCGAGCGCGTTTTCCTCGATGCGCTCTCGCTGTTCGGCCTCGGCTTCTCGTGGGGCGGGTTCGAGAGCCTGGCGATTCCATGCGGCGGCCAGATCCGCCAGCGGTCCTTCGCCGCTGACACGACTTTCCCGGTGATCCGCCTCCACGTGGGGCTGGAGGACACCGCGGACCTCATTCGCGAACTTGGCGACGCGCTTTCCGCATTTGCGGCGGCGGTCGGCGAGGGCGCGCAAACCGGGACGGGACAACCCGCCGGACACGTCGGCGCCGTCGCCCCTTCGGGCAACGATGCCCAGGGAGACAGCGTCATCTATCCGGCGGCAGCAGATACGCCGCCCATCATGGGGGTTTGAATGCGTAGAATACTCGTTACCTCGTCCATCCTCGCGCTGAGCATTGCTTCCGGCAACGCAGCGTACGCCCAAGCTGCTGATGATACCGCAGCACCGGGCGGTTCGGACATCGTCGTCACCGGCTCGCGCGGACAGGCCCGCACGGTCGCCACCAGCCCGACGCCGATCGACGTCATCAGCGGCGAGCAGATCGCCCAGCTCGGCGGCTCGATGCAACTGCGCGACGTGCTGAGCCAGCTGGTGCCTTCGTTCCAGTCGCAGCAGGTCGGTTCCTCCTCGTGGAACTCGGTCACGCGTCCGGCGGGCCTGCGCGGCCTCTCGGGCGTGCATGTGCTGGTGCTGGTCAACGGCAAGCGCCGCCACAACTCGGCGCTGATCGACCTCAATTCGGGCTCGACCTCGATGGGCGGCAATCCGGTCGATCTCGACCAGATCCCGGCCAGCGCGATCGCCCGCATCGAAGTGCTGCGCGACGGCGCGGCGGCGCAGTACGGTTCGGACGCCATCGCCGGCGTCATCAACGTCATCCTCAAGAGCAACCCCGACGCGGGCAGCGGCTCGATCGAGGCGGGCCAGCGCTACAAGGACAGCGTCAACGGCAGCGACGGCGAGACCGTCTCGGCGCAGCTGTCCAAGGGCTTCCACCTTGGCGACAACGGCTCGATCGTGGTCTCCGCCGAAGCCAAGCGCCAGAAGGCGACTGTGCGCAATTCGGACTACACCGGCACCATCTATTCGAAGATTAATGGCGCCACCAATCCGCGCGACGCCACCGGCGACAAGCGCCGCTACCAGGGCGGTCTGCCGGACCTGAAGTCGGTCAACCTCGCCCAGAACAGCGAGATCCAGGCGGGCGACCTGACGCTCTACAGCAACGCCACCTTTGGTTACCGCGAGGCGCGCGTCGGTCAGGCGGGCCGCTATCCCTACAGCACCAGCGACATCGTCGAGATCTACCCCGACGGCTTCACGCCCTACTACACGATGGCCGAGACCGACTGGCAGGCCACGGCGGGCATGAAGCAGACGGTCGACGGCTGGAACCTCGATCTCAGCACCACTTACGGGCGCGACTACGTGCGTTCGGGCGCGGACAATACGCTCAACGCCTCGCTCGGGACTTCCAGCCCGACAAGCTTCGACACCTTCAGCGCCGCGTTCGACCAGTGGACGACGAACTTTGACGTCACCAAGGGCTTCGAAGTTCTCGGCGGCCGCAACCTGCAGGTCTCGGCAGGCGCGGAGTTCCGCTATGAGAGCTACGTCACCAAGTCGCTCGACACCGCGTCGTGGCAGAACGGCGGCTACGTCTACCCGACCGGCTCGGCGCTGGCGGGACAGCCCGGCGCGATCGGCGCGCAGGGCGCGACGGTCATCACCCCGGCGGACGAGGCGAGCGCCCAGCGTACCATCGGCGCGGCGTACATCGACCTCGCGCTCGATCTCACCGATCGCCTGCTGGTGACCGGCGCGGGCCGCTTCGAAACCTATGACGACAGTTCGGGCAGCGTGTGGAGCGGCAAGGTCTCGGCCTTGTGGAAGGCGACCGACTGGCTGAACTTCCGCGGCGCATTCTCCAACGGCTTCCGCGCGCCTTCGCTCTCGCAGCAGGCTTATGCGCAGACCGCCACGCAAGTCTCGCTGGTGAACGGTTCGTATCAGCTGATCGAATCCAAGATCCTGCAGACCGGCTCGGCCATCGCGCAGGCGCTGGGCGGCAAGGACCTGAAGCCCGAGAAGTCGCGCAACTACAGCTTCGGCGTGACGCTGACGCCGCTGGCGGGCTTCACGCTGACCGTCGATGCCTACCAGATCAACATCGACGACCGCATCACCCTGACAGGCCTGCTCTCGAGCGCCGGGGTGCGCCAGATTCTGCGCGACAACGGGTTCTCGGGCGACCAGTACGTGCGCTTCTTCGCCAACGCCATCGACACCCGCACGCGCGGCATCGACGCGGTGGCGAACTACAGCTTCACGCTGGGCGATTTCGGCAACGTGCGGGCCAGCGCGGCCTACAACTACAACAAGACCAAGATCACCCACATCGCCGACAACCCCGAGGAACTGGCGAACCTGGGCCTGACCCTGTTCGACCGGCAGACGCAGGGCTACTTCACGGTCTTCACCCCGAAGGACAAGATCATCCTCGGCCTCAACTGGTCGAAGGGGCCGTTCTCGGTCAACGCGAAGGAAACCCGCTACGGCAGCTGGAAGGCGCTGGCGAATCTCGTCAATGGCCAGCCTACCGCTGACCAGAGCTACGGTGCCAAGTGGATCACCGATGTCGAAGTGGGGTTTCAGGTGACCGAGAAGCTCAAGCTCTCGGGCGGCGCGTACAACGTGTTCAACACCTATCCTGACAAGAACACCGTGCCCAACACCATCGGTAGCTCGCCTTACGGCAGCAACTCGCCGTTCGGTGCTTACGGCGGCTACTACTACGGCCGCCTCTCCTTCGACTTCTAACCTACCCATCCTGGCGGCCGGACCGGCGCCGACTGCGTCGGCCGGCCGCACTTTTCTCCTTACAACCTGACGATTTCACACCGGCGAACCTGCGGGCTTCGCGCGGGGTGTCGTCCTGCGCCCGGTTCCCGCGATGCTGTTCCTGCTCCATGCCCACCCCCTGATGACCGCGATCGGCTGCGGCGGCCTGATCGGCCTCGTGCTCGCGCTGATCGGCGGGGGCGGCTCGGTGCTGGCGACGCCGATGCTGGTCTACGTGATCGGGCTGGGCAATCCGCACCTTGCGATCGGCACCGGCGCGATCGGCGTCGCGGTGAACGCGGCGATGGCTCTGGCCGGACACGCGCGGGCGGGCCGGGTGCGCTGGCGCAGCGGCATGCTGTTCGCGCTCTGCGGCCTCGGCGGGGCGAGCCTGGGCTCCACCCTCGGCAAGCTGTGTGACGCCGAGTGGCTGCTGCGCGGCCTTTCGGTGCTGATGCTGGTGATCGCCGCCTCGATGATCCTGCGGCGCACGGCCGAGGGTGCCGCCGCCGTGCCCACCGGCTGGCGCCGCCTTGCCGGGTTCGGCGCGGGCAGCGGCGGCCTTGCGGGCTTCTTCGGCATCGGCGGCGGCTTCATGATCGTGCCCGGCCTCGTCAGGGCGACCGGCATGTCGACGGCCGAAGCGGTCGCAACCTCGCTCATCGCGGTGGCCGCCTTCGGCGCGACCACGGCAGCGAACTATGCGGCATCCGGTCTGGTCGACTGGCCGGTCGCCATGGCGCTGATCGCGGGCGGACTGCTCGGCGGTCTAGGCGGTGGCGTGATCGCCGGGCGCCTGTCGGGCGGCAGGGATCTGCTGCGCTACCTCTTTTCCACGCTCGTCGCGGCAATGGCGCTGGCCATGCTGGCGAGCACTCTCAACTGAAGGAATATCCCCATGTTTCGCAAGATCTTCCAGGATCATCCCGAGTCCGTCGGCGAGACCTACGGCCAGCATTTCCAGTCCGCCTTCGGCTTCGGCACCGCGATGGTCGCGGGCGGCATCAAGTGCCTGATCCACGGACTGCTGCCGACGGTCTTCACGACCTCCGGCAGCGACGTGGTCCGCACTCTCCACCGCCGCATGGTGACGCACCGCCACCGCGACGACCAGCAGGGCGACTAACGCCCGGCGAGGATCACCGGCGCGATCTGGCGGCTGGCCACTTCGCGCAGGACGAAACTGCTGCGGATGCGGCGCACGTGAGGAAGAACCGAAAGCTCTTTGCGGTAGATCATGTCGTAATCTTCCAGCGATTGCACGTTGAGGATCATCAGGAAGTCGGTGTCTCCAGTGACGAAGGCACAGAACTGCATCGATGGGCTATCTAGCACGGCCTTCTCGAAGTCCTGCAGTACCGATTCGGTTTGCGATATGAGCTCTATGGAGACCATCACCAGCGTCCCATAGCCCAGCGCGCGGACATTGAGGTTGGCGGAATAGTTCGAGATATAGCCCGCTTCTTCCAGTATTTTGCGGCGACGGGCGACTGCGGTGCTCGACAGATGGACTTTCTCGCCCAGCCACACGTCCGATGCGCGCCCATCGGAGACGAGGGCACGCATCAACCTGAGGTCGGTGTCGTCGAGTTCGTGCTGCGCTGGCTTGCCGCGCGCGGCATCCAGCCAGTGCAGTTTACCGGACAGCATATCCATCTTGTTGAGCGCCCCTCTTTTTAATTTCGAAACCATAGTGCCGAATGTCCTCTGGATTTCAAACAAAAGGGATCGAGTGGGGGTGTTATTCCGACAGAATGTTATCGAACCAGCCTGTGTCACCGCCGATGGGCATTCCGGCGGGGATCGGCGGACGCGGGCGGCTGGCCTTGCCGATCTCGTCGGCGAGGCGACTGGGATCGCGCAGCAGTGCGGCCATCGAGACTTGCCACAGCGCATCCTCGGAGCCGCCCTTCGCCTTCGCGAAGCCGGTCGCGGTGTCCTTGAGGTAGCCGTCGAGCAGGGCGGCGACGTCGGCGGGGGTATCGGCATCGGCCCGCGCGGCGGCGATGGCGAGCAGGGTGGCCTGCGAAATCCGGCGCGAAACCGCGTCGCCATGCGCGGCCACCACCGGCGAAAGCTTGCCCAGCAGCGTGCCGACGCCGGGCTGGCTCGAATCGTAGCCATGCTGGATGTGCAGACGGGTGAGGCGTGTGGGCGCGAGCAGGCTGTCGAGGGTGACTTGCGCGGCGACCTGCGCGGTGACGAGCGGATCGAACACCGCAGCGCCCGCGCCGCGCATCACTTCGGGCACGGCCTCGGCATCGGGGCGGGCGCTGCTGCCGCTCGACAGCATCATTGCGAGTGATGCGGGCACCGTCAGGACGCTGGGCGAAAGCGTGCCGACAAGCGCGTCGATCGCCTCCAACTGCTGAGCGGCGGGGACCGGATAGGGCGCACCGCGCCCGTCACCGACGACGGCGTATTCATAGTTCACGCCGCCCACCAGCTTGCCGGTGGCGTCGATCGAATAGCGGTGGAACAACCAGATCGGCACGAACTTGCGGCGCAGGTTGGACAGCGGCTCGCCGGAAAGGAGCACGCCGGGGCCGAAGTTCGCCAGCGCGATGCGGCGAACCTCCATCGTGTGGGCAAGGTCGGCGGGGGTGTCGTCACCCTCGGTCCACATGTTGACGCCGGGCACCGCGAGGTCGGGCGCGCGGCCGTCCACGTCGGTGCCGAAGATCAGGCCCGCCTTGCGGATCGCATCGGCCTTGGCGGCGGCTTCCGCGTCCCCGTCGACGCCGGGCGCGGGTTGGCCGTAGAGCCAGTCCACGGTGAACTTGTCCCACTTGCCGATGCCGGTGGCGTAGGCATCGCCGAGGTCCAGCTTGCCCCCGCTTATGGTCACTTTGGGCGCGGGATAGTCCATCACCGAGGCGCGGTCCTGCAGGCTCGCCTTGAAGTTATGGACGAAGCCGATCGCATGGCCGACCTCGTGCGCGCCGAGCTGGCTGATGCGCGCGAGCGCGGCGCGGACGGGGTCGTTGGGGCCGCCGGTGTTGTTCTGCGCGGTGCCGACGAGACCCTCGAAGATGGTGATGTCCTGCCGCACGCGCAGGGCGCCAAGCACGACCACGCCCTTGACGATCTCTCCGGTGCGCGGGTCGATCACGCCGCCGCCGTAGGACCAGCTGCGGTTCTGGCGGTCGGTCCAGTTGACCACGTTGTAGCGCACGTCCTGCGGATCGACGCCGGGGGGCAGGATCTCCACCTTGAAGGCATCGACGAAGCCCGCAGCGTCGAAGGCGTCGGCCCACCAGCGCACGCCGTCGGCCAGCGCGGTGCGGATCGGATCGGGCGCGGCGCTGTCGATGTAGAAGACGATCGGCTTCTTCACCGGGGAGCGCGCGGCGGACGGATCGGTCTTCTCCAGCCGGAAGCGGTTGGAATATTCGACCAGCATCGGCGTGCCCAGCGGGGTGCCGAAGTCATAGGCCTGCGTGGCGTGGCTGCCGGAGCGGATGTCGAACTTGCGCGGCACGAAGCCGGGCTCGGGCAGGGCGATCAGCGAGGAATGGACGGTGACGCTGACCGCGCGGCCATCGGGGGCCAGGGTATCGAGTTCGCGGCCCGCGCTGTCGGCGGTGAAGGTCTGGACCGTCTCCAGCTCAACGTTCTTCGGGAAGACCCTGACCGAGGCGGGATCGAGCGCACTGAGCTTTTCGGAAAGCTTGTAGCCCTTGGCGCTTTCGCCGATCGCGCCGGCCAGGTCCATCGCGTCGGTCATCAGCAGCGGGGTGAGGTCCACTGTGACGCTGCCCCCGTTCATGTTGGCACCCTCGCTCACCACGTCGAGCATGGCGACGGTGCTGAACGGGAAGCTGGCCTTCGCGCCCATCTGCACGCCCGCGTCGCCGCTGGCGCGGAAGCGCGGGTTCTCGAACACTACGGCGACCTTGCCGCCCATGCGGCGGAAGGCGAGCACCTTGGTATCGCCCTGCATGCCCCGGTCGATGCGGATCGCGGCGGAGCCGAGGCCGGTCTTGATCGCCTGCGTGAACAGGTAGCGGCCCGAAGTGCCGTCGGCGGCGGGGGCGGGCAGGGTGAACAGCACCTTGCCCTTGGCGGCATCGACCTGCACCGGCAGCAGCGCGCCATCAGCGGTGGAAGCGACCGCAACCGGTGCGGCCCATGCGGACGGGGCGCCTGCACAGGCTACGGCAGCGCAACCGGCGACGAGGAAAGGCTTCATGCGGGCGACGAAAGACATCGTGAGTATTCCCCCTGTGGAGCTGGTGGCGAGAGCGTGAACCCCTCATCTCGCCGTTGCAGCAAAGCCTAGCGCAAACCTCGCGCAGCTTCCCCGAACTTATCGGGGCGGAATGGCGCATCGTTGATGGAATCCTGCGCAGAGAATTAGAAAGCCGCGAAAATCATGCGCAAGTGCTCGGTCGCTTGCACAAGTCGCCTACCGCATCGCCGATGCTGCGCTGCATTTCGCGAATCACGGCGCGATCGGGTTCGGGAAAATGCGCGGGTTCCGGAGCATCCGCACCAATCTTGCGCGGATCGCGATATTAACGCTGAAATCCATCAAGCGATCGGCAAAATAGCCGCAACTTTATTGGGATCATTCGCCCCCTTCCGGATAGTATCGACGGCATCAGGCAGCGATCCGGATCGGGGGCAAACCGAAATCCAAGACGGACACTGCCGGATGATGGGGTTCCCGCAAGGGTAGGCGGGAACGGGGAATACGGGTTTTTCATCAAGCGCTTTGCCGGCGGCACCGCGAGGGCGGTGAGCACATCCGTGTGCCTGGAGGAACCGCGTCCATTCTCCGTCCATCGGGATGAGGGCGCCTGTGGCGAGAGATTCGGTCACAGGGAGTTTTTCGCGATGCGCAATGCAAACACGGCCTTGGGCCAGACCTCGCAAAGTCGGGGCATGATGGAAAGCTTTTCAGTGCGTTCGGCCCGTGCCCTGCTGCTGGCAGGTGCTGCGGTACCGCTGTTTCTTGCGGCTCCGGCGATGGCCCAAGGCGCTCCGGCCCCTGCGGACGAGGAGCCGGTCAACGACATCGTCGTGACCGGTTCGCGCATTGTCGGCGACGGCTACAGCGCGCCCACGCCCGTGGCGGTGCTGGGCGAGGCGGACATCGCCGCGCAGGCCCCGGCGAACATCTCCGACTTCGTGAACCAGATGCCTGCCATCGCCGGTTCGGGCACTTCGGGCACGAACTCGGGCGGGCTTTCGAACGCGGGTGCGGGCATCAACTCGATCGGCCTGCGGGGGCTTGGCGTCGGCCGTACGCTGGTGCTGGTGGACGGGCAGCGCTCGGTCGCCTCGACCGTGGGCGGCACGGTGGACATCAACACGATCCCGCAGGATCTGGTGAAGCGGGTGGAAGTCATCACCGGTGGCGCTTCCGCCGCTTACGGGTCGGACGCGGTGGGCGGCGTCGTCAACTTCATCCTCGACACCGGCTACAAGGGCTTCAAGATTGGCGCCGACACCGGCATCTCGACCTATGGCGATGCCTTCAACTACCGCTTCACGGGCACCGCGGGCTTCTCGCTGCTGGACGACCGGCTGCACCTGCTCACCAACGTGTCGTACTTCAAGCAGAACCGCGAGGAGGGGATCGACCGTGACTGGAACAACAAGGGTTATTTCCAGATCAACAACCCCGCCTACACCGCCACCAACGGCGAGCCACAGCGGCTGGTCGGCAGCGGGATCGGCCCGGCGGGGTACACGGCGGGCGGCCTCATCACCAGCGGCCCGCTGCGCGGTACGTACTTCCTGGGCGAGGGGCAGACCGGGCAGCTCAACTACGGCATCGTCTCCAGCCCGTGGATGATCGGCGGCGACTGGCAGACCACGCTCGCCGGCCATGTCGGCACCAACACCCTCGTTCCGCTCGATGAACGCCTGAGCGCATTCCAGCGCGTCGGCTTCGAGATCACGCCCGACATCGAGATCTTCGGGCAGTTCTCCTACAACCGCTCGGTCAGTGCGTCCTCGTACCAGCAGACTCCCAGCACCGGGGTGACCATCGCGGCGGACAATGCCTACCTGCTCAGCCAGTACCCCACCGTCGCGGCGCAGATGGCGGCGCAGGGGCTGTCCTCGATCACCGTGGGCACCTCCAACGCAGGCTTCCCGATCCCGGGCAGCAACATCAAGCGGCAGGTCTATCGCGGCGTCATCGGCGCCAAGGGCAAGTTCGACCTGTTCGACAAGCCGATGAACTGGGACGTCTACTACCAGAAAGGCGTCACCAAGGCGCGCGAGGAACTGACCAACACCTGGGTCAATTCGCGCATGGCGCTGGCGCAGGATGCGGTGTTCGACGGATCGGGCAACATCGTGTGCCGTTCCACGCTGACCAATCCGGGCAATGGCTGCGTGCCGATCGACCGGCTTGGCACCAACGGCCCCTCGCAGGAGGCGCTGGACTACATCTACAACGATGGCAACCAGCCGCTGCGCCACCAGACGATCAAGCAGGACGTCGCCGCCGCCACGATCTCGGGCAAGGCCTTCGCGCTTCCGGCGGGCGATCTGGCCTTTGCCACCGGCGTCGAATGGCGACGCGAGCAGATCAACGGCAGCGTGGATTCGCAGTACAATTCCGGCTGGCTCTACGGCAACTTCCGCGTCAACCAGGGCAAGTACGACGTCTATGAAGGCTTCCTCGAACTCGACGTGCCGATCTTCGACGGGATGAATGTCAACGCCGCCGCGCGCGGGACGCATTATTCCACGTCGGGCTGGGTCGGTACGTGGAAGGTCGGCGCCAACTGGCAGGCCATGAACGCGCTGCGCTTCCGCGGCACGCTGAGCCACGACATCCGCGCGCCCAACCTCGACGAACTGTTCGCGGCGGGCACTGCGCGTACCAACACCGTCATCATCCCGGACGGCGCCGATGCCCCGCAGACCGGATCGCTGCAGTTCGTGCAGAACGCCTTCGGCAACTCCTCGCTCAAGCCCGAAGTGGCTGACGGCTGGACGCTGGGTGCGGTGTTCGAACCCAGCTTCCTGCCGGGCTTCTCGCTTTCCTTCGATTACTACCAGATCAAGATCAAGGACGCGATCGGCTCGATCACCGCGCAGCAGACGGTGGACCTGTGCTACGAACAGGGCATCTCCTCGTATTGCCCCAACATCAACTTCGTGAACGGGCAACTCAGCACGATCGACCTGACGCCGATCAACTTCGCCCGCCAGCAGACCAAGGGCTTCGACATCGAGGCCAGCTATACCGCGCAAGTCGGCCCCGGCACCCTGCGCCTGCACGGGCAGGCCACGCACTATATCGAGAACGTGGTCGATGACGGCATCAGCTTCCCGATCGACTATGCGGGCGTGCTGACCAATAATACCACCTATGCTTCGCCCGACTGGGTTTACCGCGTCAGCGCATTCTACGACATCGACCCGGTCAGCCTGAATCTGGTGGCGCGCGGCTTTACCAATGGCGTCTACGGCAACGACTGGATCGAGTGCGATGGCGACTGCCCGGCCAGCACCGCGCAGTACCGCACGATCAACGACAATTCGATCAAGGGCGCGGTCTATTTCGACGCTTCGGTGGACTTCAAGTTCCCGGCGATGGGCGGCGGCATGGGCCACCTGACCTTCGTTGTGAACAACCTGCTGAACAAGGATCCGGTGCTCGTCGGCAACGGTCCGGACGGCAACAACGTACCCGCTTATGCCCAGACCAACCGCAGCCGCTACGACGTGATCGGCCGCACCTTCCGCGTCTCCGCCAAGGTCGAGTTCTAAGAGAGGATTTCGGATCATGAAGACCGTCAAACGCGCCGCGCTCGCCGCCGCCCTTGCCACCACCGCGATGATGGGCGCCCCTGCCCATGCCGCCGCGCCGCAGCCGCTCAAGGACGAGGTCGCCAAGGAAGTCGAGGCGCAGCGCAAGCAGATCCAGGTCATGGTCGACCAGATCTTCAGCTTCGCCGAACCCGGCTTTCAGGAAGTGAAGACCAGCGAATACCTCACCGGCATCCTCGAAAAGAACGGCTTCACGGTGACGCGCGGGGTGGCGGGCATTCCCACCGCCTTCACCGCCACCTGGGGCAAGGGCGGGCCGAAGATCGCGCTGGGCAGCGACATCGACGACGTGCTCGGCGTGTCGCAGACCCCCGGCCTGCCGTATCTCAAGCCCATCGTCGAAGGCGCGCCGGGGCATGGCGAGGGTCATAACTCGGGCATGCCGCTGATGGTCGCCGCGGCCATCGCGGTGAAGAAGGTGATGACCAAGCACGGCCTCGAAGGCCGCCTGATGCTCTGGCCCGGCGTCGCCGAGGAGCTGCTGGCGACCAAGGCCTATTACGTGCGTGCCGGGCTGTTCAAGGACGTGGACGCCTCGATCTTCACCCACGTCAGTTCCGATTTCTCGACCGGCTACGGCGAGATGGGGAACAACGGCATGGTCTCGGTCGAATACAGCTTCAAGGGCAAGACCGCGCACTCGGCGGGCATGCCGTGGGAGGGCCGCAGCGCGCTCGACGCGGTGGAGATCATGGACGTCGCGTGGAATTTCCGGCGCGAACACCTGCCGCTGACGCAGCGCTCGCACATGATCATCACCAACGGCGGCGGCCAGCCCAACGTGGTGCCGGACAAGGCCAGCATCTGGTACTTCTTCCGCGAGCGGACCTTCGCCGATATCCGCAAGCTTTACGAGACCGGCAACGACATCGCCAAGGCCGCCGCGCTCGCCACCGGCACTACGGTGAGCCAGCAGACGCTGGGCTATGCCGCGCCCAACTTCGGCAACAAGCCGCTGGCCGAAGCTGCCTATGCCAACATCAAGGCGGTCGGCATGCCGCAGTGGAGCGCCGACGACCAGGCTTTCGCCAAGGCGGCACAGACCTTCAACGACCGCAAGATCGAGCCGTTGAAGTCGGAAGTCACCGAACTCTCGACGCCGGAGAACCGCAAGCCCTCCACCGGTGGCGGCTCGGACGATATCGGCGACATCATGTGGGCGGTGCCGACGATCACCATCCGCTTCCCCTCGAACATCCCCAACATGATCGGCCACAACTCCACTTCGGCCTTCGCGATGGCCACCCCGATCGCGCACAAGGGCGTCGAGGTCGGCGCCAAGGCGGTGGCGATGACTGTGCTCGATATCCTGACGACGCCGCAGCTGGTCACCGACGCCAAGACCTACTTCACCGACGTGCAGCTGAAGACCGACACGTATGCGCCGGTGCTGACCGACAAGGACGTGCCCGCGATCTGGCTGAACGAGCGCAACATGCAACTCTACCGGCCGATGATGGAGAAATACTACTACAACCCGGCCAAGTACCCGACTTACCTCGACCAGCTGGGCGTCAAGTACCCCACCCTGACGAAGCCGGCGGAGTAATCGGGATGCGCAGCAACACACATTCCTCTGCCTCCCCCACCCCCGTCATTGCGAGCGGCGAAGCCGCGCGGCAATCCAGGGCGGAGCCGCGCCGCTCTGGATTGCTTCGCTACGCTCGCAATGACGAACGAGGGGGGGACGACCGGCGCCCGGGCGGGTACGGTTTGCGTACCCTGATCGCCGCCGCGCTGGCTGCGGCCTCGCTTACACCCGGCGCTGCGCAGGCGGCCGCCGACCCGGCGCTCAAGCAGGAAGTCGCCGCCGCCGTCGAGGCGCAGCGCAAGCAGATTCAGGTCATGGTGGATGAGATCTACTCGTTCGCCGAACCCGGCTTTCAGGAGGTGAAGACCAGCGAATATCTCGCCGGCATCCTCGAGAAGAACGGCTTCACCGTCGTGCGCGGCGTCGCCGGTGTGCCGACTGCGTTCACCGCGACATGGGGCACCGGCGGCCCCAAGATCGCGCTGGGCAGCGACATCGATGGCCTGCTCGGCGTCTCGCAGGTGCCCGGCGTGGCGGACGTCAAGCCGCTCACCGAAGGCGCGCCGGGACATGGCGAGGGGCATAACTCGGGCATGCCGCTGATGGTTGCCGCCGCGCTTGCCGCCAAGCAGGTGATGACGAAGCACGGGCTGCAGGGCCGCCTGATGCTGTGGCCCGGCGTTGCCGAGGAACTGCTGGCGACCAAGGCGTACTATGTGCGCGCCGGGATGTTCAAGGACGTCGACGCCTCGATCTTCGCGCACGTCAACACCGGCTTCGGCACCGGCTGGGGCGACCTCGGCCTAACCGGCATGATCTCCGTCGAGTACGAGTGGAAGGGCAAGACCGCCCACTCCGCAGGCATGCCGTGGGAGGGCCGCAGCGCGCTCGACGGGGTGGAGCTGATGGACGTCATGTGGAACTTCCGGCGCGAGCACCTGCCGCTGACGCAGCGCTCGCACGACGTCATCACCAACGGCGGCGGCCAGCCCAACGTGGTGCCGGACAAGGCGAGCAGCTGGTACTACTTCCGCGACAAGGACTTCGCTTCGCTGCGCAACCTCTACGAAGTCGGCAACCAGATTTCGGAGGCCTCGGCGCTGGCGACGGGCACCACGGTCAGCCGCAAGGTGCTGGGCTTCGCCGCGCCGAACTACGGCAACAAGCCGCTGGCCGAGGCGCTCTACGCCAATATCGAGACGGTGGGCGTGCCGCAGTGGTCCGCCGCCGACCAGGCCTTCGCGAAGGCGGTGCAGGTGAAGAACCACCTCAAGGTGGAGGCGCTGCCGACGAAGGTGGCGCCGCTCTCCACCCCCGAACTGCGCGGCGGTGGCAGCTTCGGCGGTTCGGACGACATCGGCGACGTGATGTGGACGGTGCCGACGGTCACCATCGGCTATCCGGCGAACATCCCGAACGTGATCTTCCACCACGCCACCGCCGCGATGGCGATGGCCACGCCGATCGCGCACAAGGGCACCGTCGTCGGCGCCAAGGCGGTGGCGATGACGATCCTCGATCTCGTCACCACGCCGCAGATCATCACGGAGGCCAAGACCTGGATGAAGGACGTCCAGCTCAAGGACCAGAAGTACGATCCGCTGATCGCCGCCACCGACATGCCCGCGATCGACCGCAATGCGCGCACGATGGCGCAGATCCGCCCGGCGATGCAGCCCAGCTACTACGATCCGAAGAAGTACGATTCCTACCTCCAGCAACTGGGCATCGATTACGAGGCTTCGGGTCGCGAAACCTCCGGCGCGGGCAGCTAAGCCCCCCAGCGCGCCAACCGGCCGGGGTCACGAACACCCTGACAAGAGCCAACTGCCCCGGCCGGTTCTTTTCTTTCCGACACCCTCCCTCCCACGAAGGGAACTGCAGATGGCACGCATCATCGTCATCGGCGCCGGCATCACCGGCGTCACGGCCGCCTACGCCCTGCTTTCGCGCGGGCACGAGGTCACCCTGGTCGAGCGGCACCGCTATCCGGCGATGGAGACCTCCTTCGCCAATGGCGGGCAGCTTTCGGCCAGCAATGCCGAAGTGTGGAATTCGATGGCGACGATCGCCAAGGGCCTGCGCTGGCTGCTGCGCCCCGACGCGCCGCTGCTGTTCAACCCGCGTCCCTCGCTGCACAAGTATTCGTGGATGGCGCAGTTCGTCGGCGCGATCGGCAGGCACCACGCCAACACCGTGGAGACGACCCGCCTCGCCATCGCCGCGCGTCGCCACCTGTTCGACATCGCGGAGCGCGAGGGCATAGACTTCGACCTCTCGCGCTGCGGCATCCTCCATTTCTATCGCAACGCCGAGACGTTCGAGGCGGCCCGGCGCGGCAATGCGCTACTGGTCGAGGGCGGGCTGGAGCGCGAGGAAGTCTCCTCCGCCGAGATCGCCCGCATCGAACCGGCGCTGCGAGGCGATTTCTGCGGCGGCTTCTTCACGCCGTCCGATTCCACGGGCGACATTCACAAGTTCACCACCGGCCTCGGCCGCGCCTGCGCCCGCCTCGGCGCGCGGTTCGTGCTGGGGGGCGAGGTGGACGGCATAGCGCTTCGGCCCGACGGTGTGTCGGTCCGGCTGCAGGCGGCGGGCGGCCTTGGGGAAGGTTCCGATACCGGCCGCCTGCAGGACTTCTCGACCGATGATCTCGGTGCCGAAACGGTCGTAGAGGGGGATATGGTGATGGTCTGCGCCGGGGTCGCCAGCCGCGCGCTGGCGGCAAAACTGGGGGACCGAGTCAACATCTACCCGGTCAAGGGCTACTCGATCACCGTCATGCTGAACGACGACGAGAGCCGCGCCGCCGCGCCCGAGGTCAGCCTGCTCGACGAGGACGCCAAGATCGTCACCAGCCGGCTCGGCGCGGACCGCTTCCGGGTGGCGGGCACGGCGGAGTTCAACGGCTTCAACCGCGACATCCGCGCCGACCGCATCCGCCCGCTGGTCGACTGGAGCGAGCGGCACTTCCCCGGCATGAGCACGCGGCAGGTGGTGCCGTGGGCGGGCCTGAGGCCGATGACGCCGACGATGATGCCCTTCGTCGGCCGGGGCAGGCATCCGCGCGTGTTCTACAACACCGGCCACGGCCATCTCGGCTGGACGCTCTCGGCAATCACCGCGGAACTGGTCGCGCAGATGATCCCGCCGGATGAGACCGAACAGCGCCGCAGCGCCTGAGGCGTCAGGCCGCCAGCGTTTCCGAACGCGCGTCCACGAGGACCCGGTTGCGCCCTTCGCGCTTGGCCCGGTAGAGCGAGGCGTCGGCGGCCTTTATAAGCGTGGAGCCGTCGCGCTCCATGCTGTCCTCCCACGATGCAATGCCGAAGGACATCGTCAGCGAACCCAGCGCGCGGCCGCCCTGGTGGACAATCAGTTCGCTGATCGACTGGCGTACGGAGTCCACTCGCGCGGCGAGAGTGACCGCTGAGGTACCCGGCGCGATGATCGTGAATTCCTCGCCGCCGAAACGGCAGACGACGTCGCCGTCGCGGAAGCGGCTGCGCATCTCGGCCGCCACGGCCTGCAGCACGGCGTCGCCGGCGTCGTGGCCGAACTCGTCGTTGAAGCGCTTGAAGTGATCGACGTCGCACATGACGAGGCTGAGCGGGCTGCCTGAACGCGAGGCACGAGCGATTTCCAGCGCCAGCGTCTCTTCCATGTAGCGCCGATTGAACAGGCTGGTGAGCGGATCGCGGATGGTCTGCTCGCGCAGACCGCGCTGGAGGCGGTGGTTGACGAGGGCGGAGGCGATGTTCTCGGTCAGCACCGTCAGGCGGAAACGGTTCTCGGTTCCGACCACGCCCTTGAGGTAGAGGACGCCGATAACCTCGCCTCCCGCCAACAGCGGTTCGCAATGGTAATGGTCGGTCTGGTTGCCGACATGGGCGCAGACGATGTCGGAATCGGGCTCGACGACGAAGTGGCTCTGGCCTCGGCGCAGAGCCCAGCACTGATCGGGCGCGAAGCCTGATGAGGCAACATCCAGCCCACCCCAGGCCGCGATCGGCACCAGCAGGTTGCGCGAATTGTTGTGGGCGTAGAGCGCGCCCGGGATTTCGGGTAGCACGCGCGGGACGAAGACGCGGATGATCGATGCCAGTTCGTCGTCGGTGCGGGCGGCCTGCATGCGATGGGCCATGCCGCCGAGCAGTTCGATCACCTCGCCGCGTTCGCGCAGGACTTCGGTGTTGCGGCTGAGTTCCGCATTAGCGACGTGGAGGCGATCCTGGCTTTCGTGCTGGTCGGCGACGGCGCCCTCCAGTTCCTCGGCCATGGCGTTGTAGCCGTTTGCCAGCCGTTCGAACTCGCTCGATTCCATGTGGGCATCAATGCGCGCGGCGCGGTCGCCCGCGCCAAGCTGGCCCATGACCGTCATCATCGCATCGACCGGGCGGCGGATGCGCCGGATCAGCGTGGCCGCGGTGTAGCCGACGAAGATCATCGTCAGCGGCACGCCGCCCAGCACCAGCCAGGTGATGTAGCTCAGGCGCTTGTCCACGACGTCGGTTCGCGTCGTCGACAGAGCGCGTTCCTCGTTAAGCAGGTCGCTCACGCGTGCCTCGACGAGTTGCATGAGATAGCGCCCGCGTCCCGATGCGACGGCGGCCTGTGCGCCGGTGAAATCGCCCGCGCGGGTCTGCTTGGCGATCTGCTCCAGCAGGTCCGCGCGCTGGCCGATGAGGGTGCGGATCTGGACGGCGCGGTCGTTCTGGGCAGGATTGTCCTTGGTGAGGATGACAAGCTCGCCTGCCGCCGCCCGTGCCGCGCCGACTTCGGCCTCTACCGTCTCGCCGAATTCGGGGTTGTGCGTGAGGGCAAAGCCACGCTCACCGGATTCCGCTTGTTGCAGATGCCCCATCGCGCGGTTTGCGGTCTTGAGCACCTGCGAAGAATGGATGACCCACGCGAGGCTGGCGCGTGTCTGCGCGGAGCCTTCGAGCAGCAACCCTGCGAGCAGTGCCAGCAACAGGCACAGCACGCTGCACAGGATGACGATGCGACGCGACAACGACCCGACCAAGGGAATCTCCGTATAAGCGGGAGATAGAGCCCTCGGTCATCTGCCGCCGCGTTGCAATCGAAATTACAAAACTGAAATGTGACTTAAACGCGGCGGCAGGCGGTCTATCGGCGCGTCAGGCGATGGTCGGCACGATCCCGCCTTCGACGCGGATCGCCGCACCGTTGGTGATGGCGCCGAGCGGGCTGGCGAGCAGCGCGACCTGCGCCGCGATCTCGTCAGCTTCGATCAAACGGCGGATGAGCGACAAGGGGCGCAGCTTGGCGAAGAATTCCGCCTCGCGCTCGGCTTCCGGCGCATCCTTGTTGTCGACGACCGAACGAATGAACTCGACGATGCCTTCCGAGCGCGTCGGCCCGGGCATGACCGAATTCACTGTTACGCCGGTTCCGCGCGTCTGCTCGGCAAGGCCGCGCGCGATCGCCAGTTGGGCGGTCTTGGTCATGCCGTAATGGATCATCTCGCCGGGGATCACGAGCGCGCTTTCGCTGGCGATGAAGATCACGCGGCCCCAATCCTGTTCCAGCATCTTTGGGAAGTAGTGGCGGGCAAGGCGCGCGCCGCTGACGACGTTGACTTCGAAGAAGTGGTGCCAGTCCGCGTCGGTGATCTCGGTGAAGGGCTTGGCTTCGTAGATGCCGAGGTTGTTGACGAGGATATCGACCTGCGGGACCGCGGCGATCAGGGTTTCGGCACCCTCGGCGGTTGCAGGGTCGGCGAGCACGGCGCGTACCTTGCCGCCGTTTGCGGCGACTGCGCTGACCTTGGCTACCGCCTCGTCGAGCTTCGTCTGGTTGCGGCCGGAGATGACGACGTTCACGCCCTCGGCGGCGAGGCGCTCGGCGATGGCGAGGCCGATGCCGGCCGTCGAGCCGGTGACTAGAGCGGACTTGCCGGTGAGTTTGAGATCCATGACGGGATATTCCTTGCTGATGTGCCCTGAAATCTAGGTTGTCGCGTCATTGATGCATAGTGATGCATCTGGCATATCAGAAGTGAATCAAAATCACGGATTGCGTCATGGACAACCGCTTTGGCGAGATGCAGATATTCCTCGCGGTCGCGCAGGACGGCAGTTTCGCGAGCGCGGCCAAGGCGCTGCGCCTGACGCCCTCGGCGGTGAGCCGGGCCATGGCGCGGCTCGAAGGGCGGTTGGGCGTGCAGTTGGTGTCGCGCACTACGCGCGCCTTGGCCCTGACGGCGGAGGGTGAAGTCTATCGCGCCCGGGTAGCAGGGCTGGTGGCGGAAATCGACGAGGTCGAGCGGGGCTTCGGCTCGGCTGAAGAGCCACCGCGCGGGCCGTTGCGCATCAATGCCTCGGTGCCTTTCGGGACGCAGTGCCTGTTACCGATCCTGCCTCGTTTCCAGCGAGCGTACCCCAGGGTCACAGTAAACCTGGCGCTGTCCGATACACTGGTCGATCTTGTCGAGGAACGGGCCGACCTTGCCATACGCATCGGCCCCCTGCGGGACACCGGGCTAAAGGCGAAGAAACTGGGGCGCAGCATGATGGCGCTGGTCGCGAGCCCGGACTATCTGCGCATGCATGGCGAACCGGTACACCCGCGCGAACTGGCCGGGCACGCCTGCCTGCAGTTCAGCTTCCGACGCTCCATCGACACCTGGCCGTTCCGGATCGACGAAGCACTAGTCCAAAGGCCGATCGAGGCGGCATTCCTCGGCAATTCGGGGGAAGTGGTGCGGCTGATGGCGGTCGCGGGCGGCGGTATCGCGCGGCTGGGGCGGTTTCATGTCGCTGCCGATCTTGCGGCCGGGAGGCTGGTCGAAATACTGCGCCCCTTCAATCCGGGGGACCATGAAGACATTCACGCCCTCTATGTGGGCCATCGGCGACTGGCTTCCCGCATCCGCGCTTTCCTCGACTTTCTTGAGGCGAGACTGGTGCTGCCCGAAGGAGGCTAGCGAGAGGGGCGCCGGGTGCGCCAGTTGAGCGTGGTGACCGTGAGCGCGGCGCCTAGGCTCAGTTCGCCGCACCAGACGATCGTGCCCATGGCCGGACCGAGCAGCGCGGCGTCTACGGCCCAGCCGATGCCGAGCAGAAACCACCCTGCCATACGGGTAGAGCGCGTCTGTACATGAGTGAGGAGCCGACCCAGGAGATCGCGCTGGTGCCGCTTCATGCTGGCGGCGAGCGCGAGGAATCCGGCAACGATCACGGTGGCGGGAAGAATGTGCATCATGCGCTTGTTGCCCGCCGGTTCGCACTACGTGGCTTCGCACCGGCCTTTGCCTTTGTCCGGAGTTGAGCGCTTCTTACTGCGGCAAGGATAAAGCCTGCGGCGAGGACGAGCATCACCAGGTCGAAGGCCACGAAAGTCCAGTCCCCCGCCAGCAAGCTAGGGAGCAGCCCGCGGGAAGTCGTCATGGCATTGACCAGCGGGATGGCGGCGAAGCAGGCACCGGCGATCGCCAGCGCCTCCGTCCATGCGCGTCCGGCGGGACGCAGGATGCCCCACAGTCCGATGCCGAGCCAAGCGAGGAACAGGCTGTCGATCTCACGCTCCGCGCGGTCAACCATTTCCAGCGGGAGCAGGCGGTTGGCGAGGAAATAGACCGCGATCCCGGTCGCCAGCCCGGCAATGGCGGCGATGTTCAGACGCTCGACGATGCGGAAGCCAAGGTGCGGGCAAGAGGGGTCGGAAAGGCGGGCGCGCCGCTTGACCGTCCACAGGACGAGGCCGCTACCCACCATCACCGTGCCGCCTAGACCGCTGAGGAAGTAGAGCCAGCGCAGGCCCCATTCGGCGAAGCGGCCCGTGTGCAGGCCGATCATGACGCTCTCGGTCGCGAGGGCGCTGCCGGTCGCCTGGTGCGTGCCGATCGCGCGGCCGGTAGCGCCTTCGAATGTGGCAGTCTGGCCGCGTGCGCCGAAGGCGGCTTCGGGCGCGCGGCTCATCTCGATCAGGGCGGCCGCGTCGTTGGGGTTGGCGATGCTGATGTAGCCGACCCGCTCGTCGTTCCACCGAGCGGAGGCATTACGCACTAGCGGCCCTAGGTCCGCCAAGGGAGCATGTCTGCCGCTGGGGACGGTCTCGGCGCTGCGGCCGAACACCGCTTCGGAGAATGCGGTCTGCTCGGCATAATTGGCCGCTATGCCCCACGGCATGTACATGGACGCCAGTGTCACCAGTCCGGTGAAAGTGATCATGAGGTGGAAGGGCAATGCCAGCACCGCGGTGACGTTGTGGGCGTCTAGCCAGCTCCTTTGCCCTTTGCCGAAGCGCAGCATGAAGAAGTCGGCGAAGATCTTCTTGTGCGTGATCACGCCCGAGAGGATGGCCACCAGCATGAACATCGCCGCGACGCCGACGAGATAGCGTGCCCACAACACCGGCATGTAATGCAGGTCGAAGTGAAAGCGGTACAGGAAGAAACCGCCACGTGTCTCGCGCGAGGTGATGGCGTGGCCGCCACGGTCGAGCAGCGCGCTGGTTTCGACGCGCTTCGCCGGGCGTTCCCCGGAGGGCTGCCAATATACCTGGGTGGTGGCGCTCCGGCTGTTGGGCAGCGAGATGTACCAGCTCTTCGCGTCCGGAGCGACAGAATTGAGGTAACGCATCGCGCCCTCCGCGGCGGTTGCGGGTTCTGCATCGCCGGTTACCTCGGGCTGCATCCAGCGAGTGATCTCGTCCTGGAAATAGGCTGCGGTCCCGGTGGCGAACATCGCGAAAAGCAGCCATCCAAGGAGCAGTCCGCTCCAGGTATGAAGCAGCGCCATCGACTGGCGGAGGCTGTCCTTCATATCCGCGCTCCAGCCGAGAGCGAGAACCACAGGGTGATGCCGAGCGTCAGTCCCGAGCCGGCGAGCCACAGCCAGAGCCTCACCACCGAACGCGCTCCGAAGGCGACGAGCGCCAGTATAGCGAACAGGGCGAAGGAGATCAGCGTCGCGGCGACACTGGCATTGGCGGGATCGACGCCCATGCCGCGCCACAGCAGGCGCGCAATGCAGGCCGTCGCCGCCGACGTCAGAAGGTAGTTCGCGGGAATCGCTGCAATCAGCCGTGCGACGATCTCGCCGCGACCGATGGTGCCGTTGCGTGCGGTCATCGATGACTGCCGGCGATGCGAACTATCACGAAGCCCCCTATTGTCGCGCAACTCACTATTGCGACGCACTCGCAATTTCCGCTAGGCTGCGGCCAGGGAGTTGTCAACGCATGGGTGCATCCCTAGTCGACGGCGCGCACATCTTTCAGGCAATCGGCGGAGTGGCGTTTGGGCATTGGGATGTGCACCGAAAAGGCTTCGCCTTCCCCTGTACGTTCGACGATCCAGCTGTCGTCGTCCGTCCGCAGCGCATAAGTTCCGCAGGTGAACAGATCCGGTCGCTCCTGCCGCTGGGTCAGGAGGATACGGGTAAGTTCCAGCTTGCGTGCAGCGAGGGGCGGGAACTGGCCTGATGCCAGCGCCGCCCAGTCTACCGGACGACGATTGTCCGGATCGGTCAGCGTGACCGCCAGCCCCTCGCTGCCCTGGTAGATGTCAGGAATGCCTGGCGCAGTCAGCTGAAGGGCGGTCTGTGCCAGTACAATGGTCTCGATCGCAGCTTCGAAGTCGCCGCGCAGACGGTCGGGAAGCAATTCGCCGGTCGCCAGTCCGTGATGGAGGGCGCGGCATAGCTGTGCGATTGCGGCCTCGGCGGCCGTATCGGGTGCTTCGTGCCGCGACAGGTCCTTGCCTTCGCGCATGGCCTTGGCGACGTGTGCATCGATGCGCTCCGGCGTATCCGGCTCGGCGCGCAACATTAAGGCGGTCTGGAGCGCATAGAGTGCCCATTGCTCCGATACCCCCGCCTCACGCCCGCGCTGCCGCGCATCGGTGTAGAGTTCTCGGGCGAAATCGGGGAAGTGGCTTAGCGCGACGAGAACGGCGCGCGCATCCGCAGAGCGCTTGGTGTCGTGCGTGGACAGGGTATCCAGCGCGAGCGGCGTCCGGTCCGCACGTTTCGCCATGCCGGCGGCAAATGTCGCATCGTCGATGACGCCGAGGTCCGGTTCGGCGCCCACTTCGCACAGCGGCAGGAAGGCGACGCTGCGGAAGAATACCGTGTCTTCCTCGGACTTCGCCGTCAGCGCTCCGGTCAGCTGCTCGAACCTAACGGCAAAGGCGCGTGCGTGCGGATCGTCGGGCGCGCGCAGCAGGCCGATCAGGCTCGCGACCGTCGTGTCTTCGGTCAGCCCGTCGATGGCCTGCGTGATCGCGGGAGAGAGCGGGGCCAGATCGGCCGCGTAAGAGCGGTAGACCGGCCACCCCGTCGCCAGTCGGCCGACTGCTTCGGACACTTGTGCGCGTGCGCCCTCATCAAGCGCAAGCGCCGTCAGCGCGGCTCCGGCCACACGGCGCAATTCCGGCGTGAACACTTGTTCCAGCAGTTCCCGACGGACCTTGCGGACCTCCCGCCCATAGTCCGGCGGAACGGCATCGATCGACGTCTCACGCATCGTCGCGAGGCCTTCGCGGGAGGTCAGCAGGCGCGTGAGCGGCGTCATGAATTCATATCCGCTCATGCCTTCCACCGGCCACGCCGACGGGAAGTCCTCCCCGGTCTTGACGATCTTCTCGACCCAGATGGGCGTGTCGCCCACGGCATCGCGCAATCGCTGGAGATAGCCGCCCGGCCGAGCCAGTCCGTCCACGTGGTCGACGCGCAAACCCTGGATGTTTCCCGCCTCGACCTGCTCGATGATCCAGCGGTGTGTCAGTGCGAAAACTTCGGGATCTTCCTGAAGCACGCCGATGAGGTCGGTGATGTTGAAAAAGCGGCGATGGGTGATGCGGTCGGCGCTCGTCCGCCAGTCGCCCAGAGACCAATGTTGTTCGGCGAGGAGAGCGTCCAGCGTCGGTGCGTCCAGTGTGCGCGTCACGCCGCACAGATGGCGCGAGAGGTCGTTCGGGCGCAGCGGATATTCGCGATCGTAAACCCGCAGGCGCGGATCGTCGGCGTCGCCCGCCGGGGCGAGATGGCCTTGTGCGAGCAGGTCTTCGATGGCGCCGTCCAGCACGGGGAAGTGCAGCGGTCCGGCGTCCCAGTCGATGTCGAAGATGGCGGCATGGGCGCTGCCGCGGCCATGCCGCAGCACGTCGGCCAGCCACGGGTTCTCGGGCGTGAACGCCATGTGGTTCGGCACGATATCGACGATGATGCCGATCCCGGCCCGTTGTGCTGCTCCGCTAAGGCGCTGGAACGCCGCTTCCCCGCCCAGCACCGGATCGATCCGCGTGGGATCGATCACGTCGTAGCCGTGGGTCGATCCAGAGGCTGCATGGAAGGGCGGGGAAAGATAGAGATGGCTGATGCCCAGCGTGGCCAGCCACGGCAGCAGTTCGCGCGCCTTGTCGAGGTCCACGCCGTCCCGAAGCTGGAGGCGATAAGTGGCGACGAGAGGGATGGCCTTGGACATCGGTATCACTCCGGTGAGACTGTCGCCGACAGCGCGAAGGAGCTCGACGCATCGTGAAGCAGCAGGTTCGGGCTGCGATGAGGGAGGAAGGGCGTGCGCTCCGTGCCCAGGGCGGCCCGGATATGCAGGGTGCCGGGGGCGAAGGACCATTGCGCGTCGATAAGCAGCGCTTCCCGTCGAATGGCCACCGTCGGCTGGGGGTTCCAGGCAACCAGCGGCGTCACATGCGTCCGACGCAGTTCGAGGAGTTCGCGTACGAAAGCGTGGTGGTCATGCTGTTCCTGCCGGACAGCGCGGCCGATCCTGGAGGCCATGAAAGTCCCCGCCGCCACCGGGTCGGGAACCTCGCCGCCGAAGCTGCTGAAGCGGGCGAATTCCTGCGCCCGGCCCTTGCGGACGGCTTCCGCGAGGTCGCCCTCGAAATCGACGAAAAACTGGAAGGGCGCATCGGTGAGGAACTCGTCGCCCATGAACAGCATGGGCGTGAAGGGAGTCAGCAGGGTGAGCGCGGTCATCACGCGGTAGGCATGGCGGTCGGTGACGAGATGGTGCAGCCGCTCGCCGCGTGCGCGGTTGCCGATCTGATCGTGATTGCCGAGGAAATTGACGAAGGCGGAGCGCGGCAGGTGCGTCGAGGGTTCGCCGCGCGGGGTGTCCTCGCCATTCTCGCGAGGCTGGCCCTGTTCGACGTAGCCATCGGCGAGTGCTGTGGCGATGTCGGCGACCGGGTCCACCGCGAAGGGGGCGTAGTAGCTTTCTTCCTCCCCGGTCAGCAGGCAGTGGACGGCATGGTGCCAGTCGTCGTTCCAAGTGCCGTCGTAGGGCGCATCGGCGGTGAAGTAGCGGGCGAGGTTGCGTTCGTCCTCGGTGACGAGGTGGATCGGTCGGCCGAAGTCACAGGCGCGGATGCGCGCGGCCAGTTCGTCGAGGAAATGGGTTTCGGAATGGTCCTCGATGGCGTGCACCGCGTCGAGGCGCAGGCCGTCGAGGCGGTATTCGTCCAGCCAGTACAGGGCGTTGGCGATGAAGTATTCGCGCACGGCCGGGGCCTCAAAGGCGATCCCTGCGCCCCACGGCGAGGCACGCTCGGGGTGGAAGAACGAGGGGCACCACGCGCCGAGGTAATTCCCGGAAGGCCCGAAGTGGTTGTAGACTACGTCCAGCATCACTGCGATGCCCAGCCCGTGAGCCGCATCGACCAGCGCGCGCATCTCGTCCGGCGTGCCGTAGGCGGGGTGCGGTGCGAAGGGCAGGACGCCGTCGTAGCCCCAGCCCCGGTCGCCCTCGAACTGGGCGACGGGCATCATCTCGATCATCGTCACGCCGAGGTCCGCAAGGCGCGGCAACTCTGCTATGGCGGCGGCGAACGTGCCTTCCTCGGTGAAGGTGCCGAGGTGGAGTTCGTAGACCACCGCCTCGTACCAAGGGCGTCCCGGCCATTCGCGTCGCCATTGGTAGGCCGCCGGATCGATCAGCATCGAGGGGCCGTGCACGTCGCCGATCTGCGCCCGCGCGGCGGGGTCAGGGTAGGGCGTGCCCTCGATGACCCAGCGATAGGCGTCTCCTGCGGCGGCCTCGCCCTCGAACAGCCACCAGCCCTGCCCGGCAGACTGCGCGGGCATTGCCAAGCCGCCGACTTCCAGCCGGGTCTCCTCCGCGTCCGGCGCCCAGAGGCCGAAGCGCCAGCGACCGTCGCCCAGCGGCTGGGCGCCCCAGTGCGTTGCCATCACGCGGGGCGGAACAGGCAGAGGCTGCCGGGCGAGATCGCGGCGGCCTCGCGGTCGACCGGCTCCTCGGTGAAGGGATCGTCGCGCGCGGTGTCGAGCAGGCGCACCCACTCGCCCTCGGGCAGCGTGAAGTCGAGGCCGTCGCCCGCGTTGACCACGGTGAACAGCGGGCGCCCGCCGTCGAGGAAGACCTCGCGGGTCGAGTAGTCGAGCAGCATGCCGAGCACGCGCAGGCCCTGCTGGCCCCACAGCTCGCCGTCCATCGCGCGGCCGTCCGGCTGGAACCAGGCGATTTCCAGACGCTCGTTGTCGCCGGTCTCGCCCATCAGGAAGTTCTCCTGGCAGAGCACTGGGTACTGGCGGCGCAGCGCGATCATGCGGCTGCAGAAGTCGAGGAAATCGTCGTCCCGGCTCTCCCAGTCGAGCCAGCCGAGTTCGTTGTCCTGGCAGTAGACGTTGTTGTTGCCGTGCTGGCTGTTGCCGATCTCGTCGCCCGAAAGGAGCATCGGCACGCCCTGGCTGACCATCAGCGTCGCCACCATGGCGCGGCGGCGGCGGGCGCGGGCGGCGGTGATGGCCTCGTCGTCGGTGGCCCCTTCGGCGCCCATGTTGTCGGAAAGGTTGTTGTCGTGCCCGTCCGCGCCGCCTTCGCCGTTGGCCTCGTTGTGGCGGTCGTTGAACGAGACGGTGTCCATCAGCGTGAAGCCGTCATGCGCGGCGAGGAAGTTGATCGAACTGGTGGCGCCGCGATCCGAATGGTTGAACTGGACCGGCGAGCCGATCAGGCGCTGGGCGATGTCGCCCACCAGCCCCTCGTCGCCGCGCCAGAACGCGCGGGTGTCGTCGCGGAACTTGTCGTTCCATTCGCGAAACGGGTGGGGGAAGCCGCCGACCTGATAGCCGCCCATGCCGATGTCCCACGGCTCGGCGATCAGCTTGACGCCGGCAAGGATCGGGTCCTGCCGGATCGCGTCGAAGAAGCCGCCCTCGCGGTCGAAGCCCGCTTCCTCGCGGCCCAATGTGGAGGCAAGGTCGAAGCGGAAGCCGTCGACGTGCATAACCTGCACCCAGTAGCGCAGCGAATCGAGCACCATGCGCATGACCATCGGATGCGCCACCGCCAGTGTGTTGCCGGTGCCGGTGTTGTCGAAGCTGAAGCGCGGGTTCTCGGGGCTCAGCATGTAGTAGGCGGCGTTGTCGAGACCGCGGAAGCTGAGCGTCGGGCCTTTCTCCGAACCTTCGGCGGTGTGATTGTAGACCACGTCCATGATGACCTCGATCCCCGCCTTGTGGAACCGCTTCACCATGTCCTTGAACTGCCGGATGGCGCGCGGGGCGACGTCGCCGCCGCGCAGGAAGCGCGGTTCCGGCGCGAAGAAGCCGAGCGTCTGGTAACCCCAGTAGTTCGACAGGCCCTTGTCCAGCAGCATGCGGTCGTCGAGGAAGAACTGGCTGGGCAGCAGTTCGATGGCACTGACGCCCAGCTTGCGGAGGTGGTCGAGGACCGGCTCGCTGGCCATGCCTTCGTACGTGCCGCGAAGGGCTTCGGGGACGTCGGGGTGAGTCATCGTCAGGCCGCGCACGTGGGCCTCGTAGATCACCGTCTCGGTCCAGGGGCGGGAGAGGGACTTGTCGCCTTCCCAGTCGAAGTCCGGGTCCTGCACCACGCTCTTGACCATGAAGGGGGCGGAATCGCGGGCGTCGAAGGTGGTGTCGTCGCCCGTGGTCAGGTCATAGCCCCAGAGCGCATCGTCCCATTGCATTGCGCCCGAAACCTCGCGGGCATAAGGGTCGAGCAGCAGCTTGTTGGGGTTGAAGCGGTGGCCGCTCGCGGGATCGTAGGGGCCGTGGGCGCGCAGGCCGTAGAGCTGGCCGGGCTTCACGCCGGGGAGGTAGCCCGAGAAGATCGAACCTTCCCGCGATGGCAGTTCGAGGCGGGCGGTTTCCTCGGTGCCGTCCTCGGAAAACAGGCACAGTTCGATCGCTTCGGCATTTTCAGAGAAGACGCCGAAATGCGTGCCCTCGCCGGTATATTCGGCACCGAGTTCATGGATCATCCGCTCGGGGCGGGAAAACGCGATGTCGGCGGGATGGTCGGTAGCTGGGCCCTGCGTCACGTGCTGCCTCCTGCATGATGCTGCATCCGCTAACACGCATGGGGGGCGGGAGGTTCCGGGCAGGTTTACACGGTTGACACGGTCCAGAGGGAAAAGGTGTCACCTTGGGCCGGAAAGTGTCACCTTAGGTGCGCAAGGTGACACATTTTGCGGACGATGTGTCACCTTGTGAGGAGAAAGTGTCACCTTGCGGTGTAACCTTGTGCAGATGGAAGCGATCGGGCGGGGCATGGGCGCATCGTACCGCGCCGCCCGTCCTGTAGGAAAGCGCCCGCTTCTTTACGTGAACAAGGCCCAGCCCGCGAAGGCCCCTCCCGCCACCAGCGCGGGCGTCACCCAGGCCCCCTTGATCCGCCACACGACTGCCAGGGCCACCGCGAAGATCGCGAGCGCACCGAGCGGGGCGGTCACGCGCAGTCCGGTCGCATAGGCAAGCTGCACGAAGGTGGCGGCGATGATCCCCACCACGGCGGCGGCGATGCCTTCGAGCAGGCGGTGCAGCGCCGGATTCTCGACGATGGCCTCCAAACGCTCGAACAGCACCAGCGAGAAGGCGAAGGCGGGCAGGAACATCCCCGCGGTAATCGCCAGCGCGCCGCTCACCCCGCCGGTGACATAGCCCACGAAAGTCACGAAGATCACCAGCGGCGCAGGCAGCACCCCGGCGAGCGCAATCCCGTCGAGGAAGGCGCCGTCGCCGATCCAGCCCCGCCCGACCGTATCCGAGCGGACATAGGGAATGGCCGTATAGGCCCCGCCAAAAGTCAGCAGCCCGCCTTTGAGCCCGGCGACGAACAGCGCGAAGGTCGTGACGGGGATGCCCTGCACGGCATGCAGGCCGTCGCCAGAGCCGGAAAGCAGGTGGATCGCGGTCGCCAGCGCGAGGGCGACCGCAAGGATCGCGCAAGCCACCAGCGGCCGATGCGACACGGCATAGGTCAGTCCGCCCGCCGCCAGCAGGATCCAGAACGGCACTCCCAGCAGGGTCAGGACGAGGCTTGCGGCCGCGATCACGCCGAGCAGCGCGTTCTCGACGATATGGTGTCCGATGCGCACCACCGCGCGCAGGATGATCGCGAGCACGGCGACCTGCACGCCGAGAAGCGCACCCGCCAGCGTCAGGTTTCCCGCGACCCAGGTGACGTAGGCCCATCCCGCGACCAGCATCAGCACCAGCCCCGGCAGCATGAAACCCAGCCCGGCCAGCAATCCGCCGATCCGCCCGCGCGCGATCATGCCGAGATGGACGCACAGTTCATGCGCCTCCGGCCCCGGCAGCACCTGCAGGACCGCGAGCAGGCGATTGAAGCGGCCCTTGTCGATCCAGCGCTCGTCCTCGACCAGCGCCTGACGCAGCATGGCGATCTGCGCCACCGGCCCGCCGAAGGCCAGCGCGCCGAACCGCAGGAACTTGAGGAACAGCGCAGGCAGCGAAAGGGTGGGCGGCGCGATAGTGATGGAGGCGGTGTCGGTCGTCATGCAAGTGCTCCGCAGGCCGCAGGTACGGCTGATGGAGCGGACTTGGACGTTGCCGTCTGAACGGGCGTCCGCGCGTGCCCGTTGGTGGGATTTCAGCGCAATGGTGGGGGGAAGTCAAGGCGGGCGATGAAGAAGCATCCTCCCTGTCGCGCAGCGATGGGGAGGTGGCAGTCGCGCAGCGACTGACGGAGGGGGCCTTCTCCCCTCCACCACCGCCTGCGGCGGCGGTCCCCCTCCCCATTGCTTCGCAACAGGGAGGATGTTCGAAACGAAAACGGCCCGCCCTTTCGGGCAGGCCGCTCTCGCATCACGGCAGTCGTCGCTTAGCCGACGAACGCGCGCTCGATCACGAAGTCGGCGGGCTTGTTGTTCGATCCTTCGACGAAGCCCAGACCTTCCAGCATCGCGGCGATGTCCTTGTTCATCGCCATCGAGCCGCACAGCATCACGCGGTCGGTCGCCGGGTCCATGCGGGCCTCGCCCTTCAGGCCCTCGAACAGGCGGCCGTTCTCGATCAGCACGTTGATGCGGCCGGTGGTGTGGAATTCTTCCCGCGTGACTGTCGGCACGTAGGTCAGCTGCACCAGCGCCTGGTCCTCGACCAGCGGGTCGCCGGCCAGTTGGCTCTCCAGCTCCTGGCGGAAGGCGAGGTCGGCGACGCGGCGGACCGAGTGGACGATCACGACCTGCTCGAACATCTCGTAGACGTCCGGATCGCGGATCAGCGAGAGGAACGGCGCGAGGCCGGTGCCCGAGCCGAACAGGAACAGGCGCTTGCCCGGCGTCAGCGCGTCGGTGACGAGCGTGCCCACCGGCTTGCGGCCGAGGTAGATCTGGTCGCCCGGCTGGATCAACTGCAGCTTGGAGGTCAGCGGGCCGTCCTCGACCTTGATCGAGAGGAATTCGATCTCCTCGGCCCACGAGGGGCTGGCGATCGAATAGGCGCGCAGCAGCGGCTTGCCGTTGTCGCCCTGCAGGCCGATCATGATGAACTCACCCGAGCGGAAGCGGAACGAGGCCGGGCGCGTGATCTTGAAGCTGAAGAGGTGCTCGTTCCAGTGATGGACCGAAAGCACCGTTTCCACGGTCAGCGCACCAGTGGGTTCCAGAACGGTCGCAGGAGCCGCCGAATTGTCCAGGGTGGCGGCTTCTGCCTTGCTATCGTTCATCAACGTCAGTCCTTGGTTCATCGAATGGGTCACGCGGGCGGGTTTATCAGTGCAATGCCGAAGCCGGCGATGGTCATCGCGGCGCTTGCGCGGCTCATGGCCTGAGCGACCGCGGCGACCGTGTCGCATGGCACGACATGCGCGAGAGTCGCGCGCACGTTTTCGCGGCGGCCTATACCGACATCGCGCCAAAGTGCAAGGAGCAACGCCTCATGTTCGCAGATGCGGTGGCAGCCCATCGGCGCGACCGTGATCCTTTCGGATGCCCGGCGGCTGACGAGCGCCATCGCCATGTGAAAGTCCGGCAGGACGGCGGCGGCGTTGTATCCGGCAAAGGCACGCGCCAGCGACTGCGCCGGGCAATTGCCCTTGGATGCCGAATGCGCCCATCCGCGCATGGCCCAGAGCAGAAACCGGCCGTCGTTGTCGAGTTCGGTGACCGGCCGGTCGAGGAAGTCGTACATGCGCGTGCCTCAAGATATGCTATTGCGAATTATTCGCATATCTTGTGCATCGTGCGGCGCGATGCGTCAACCCGGTGTCGCCGTACGACGAGGTGGCGCGGGGGCAGGGTGGTCCGAAGCCATGGCGCCCGCCCGGGCCTTGCCGCAATGCAACAAAATGCCCTACCGCGGTTTGACGGGGGCAAATCGACGCACCAACAGCCAAGAGTTCATGAACCCAGACCGCCGCACCGTTCTTTCCGGTATCATCGCCAGCGCCATCGCATCGGGCTTCTCGTTCAGGGCTCTCGCCGCCGAAGAGGTGACGCGGGTGGACGATCTCATCAAGAAGATGACGATCGAGGAGAAGGCCGGGCAGATGACCTGCCTTGCCGACGCCTTCCGCCCCTTCAACCCGCCCAACCCGGCGGCCGGCATCCAGGACGTGAAGAAGCTCTCGGAGGAAATCCGCAAGGGCCGCGTCGGCTGCCTGTTCAACGGTATCGGCGTGGCGGGCGCGCGCAAGGCGCAGGAGATCGCGGTCAACGACAGTCGCCTCGGTATTCCGCTGCTGCTGGCGGGGGACGTGATCCACGGGCTCAAGACGATCTTCCCGGTGCCGCTGGCCGAGGCGTCCAGCTTCGATCCGGTGCTGGCGCAGCGCACCGCGCGCGCCATGGCGCTGGAGGCGACGGCGGCGGGCCTGCACCTGACTTTCGCGCCGATGGCCGACGTCGCGCGTGATCAGCGCTGGGGCCGCGTGGTCGAGGGCGCCGGAGAGGATGTGACGCTGACCGCGCTGCTCTCCGCCGCGCGGGTGCGCGGATTCCAGGGGCGCGACTTGCGGCGCGACGACTCGTTGCTCGCCTGCCCCAAGCACTTCGCTGCCTATGGCGCGGTGGCGGGCGGGCTGGAATACGGCAGTGTCGACATCAGCGACGAGACCCTGCGCGAGACGCACCTACCGCCCTTCGGCTCCGCCTTCGCTGCGGGCGCGCTCACCACGATGGCGGCGTTCAGCGAGATCAACGGCGTGCCCGCGACCGCCGACCGCACCCTGCTCACCGATATCCTGCGCGGCGAGATGGGCTTCACCGGCTTCGTCTTCTCGGACTACACCGCCGACGAGGAACTGGTCGCCCACGGCTATGCCGAGGATGACCGCGACGCCGCGCGGCTGGCAGTGCTGGCGGGGGTCGATATGTCGATGCAGAGCGGGCTCTATATCCGCTACCTGCCTGACCTCGTGAAAAGCGGCGCGGTGCCGATGGGCACGGTGGACGTGGCGGTGCGGCGCATCCTCTACGTCAAGATGGCGATGGGCCTGTTCGACAACCCCTGGCGCTCGCTGGACGAGGCGGCGGAGAAATCGCGCATCGGCGCGCCCGTTCACCGCGAACTCGCGCGCGAGGCGGGCGCGCGCTCCATCGTGCTGCTGCAGAACGACGGGGTGCTGCCGCTCGACAAGGGAAAGAAGCAGAAGATCGCGCTGATCGGCCCGTTCGGCGATGACAAGGCGAACCTCTACGGCCCTTGGGCTTTCTACGGCGATCCCGGCAAGGGCGTGGACGTGGCCAGCGGGCTGCGCGGCGCGATGGTCGATCCGGACCAGCTGACCGTCGTGCCCGGCTGCGCCATTCACGGCCCCACCGACGGCGGGATCGAGGCGGCGGTCAAGGCGGCGAAGGCGGCCGACGTGGTGATCCTCGCCCTCGGGGAATCGCAGGACATGTCGGGCGAGGCGCAGTCGCGCACCGTGATCGAGATCCCGCCCGCGCAGCAGGCGCTCGCCGATGCGGTGGCGGCGGTGAAGAAGCCGACCGTCGTGCTGCTTCGTCACGGCCGTGCGCTGGCGATCCATGACGGAGTGGCGAACGCCAATGCCGTGCTGGCGACGTGGTTCCTCGGCTCGGAGGCGGGCAATGCGATCGCCGACGTGGTGTTCGGCAAGGTCGATCCCTCGGGCAAGCTGCCGGTCAGCTTCCCCTGGGAGTCGGGGCAGGAGCCGTTCTTCTACGATCGCAAGTCCACCGGCCGCCCGACCGTCCCCAACGGCAGCACCGAGTACAAGGCCCGCTACGCCACCACCGACAACAGCGCGCGCTACTCCTTCGGCCATGGCCTGAGCTACACGCGCTTCACGCTGGACAAGCTGCAGGTTTCCGACCCCGCCCTGCGCTGGGACGGCACCGTCTCGATCACCGCGCGCCTGACCAACAGCGGCAAGCGGCGCGGCAGCGAGATCGTGCAGCTCTACACACGCGACCGCGTGGCCAGTCGCACCCGCCCGATCCGCGAGTTCAAGAAGATGGAGCGCGTCACTCTGGAGCCGGGCGAGAGCCGCACCGTGCGCTTCACCCTGTCCCGCACGGACCTCGAATTCGTCGGCGCGGGCAACCGGCGGCTGGCGGAGCCGGGCGCGTTCGACGTCTGGGTGGGCCAGTCTTCCGAAGATGGTCTGCACACGCAGATCACCTTGTACGCCGCGGCCCCGGCGAGCGCTTAGGGCGCGATCTAAAGCACGTTCGTCATTGCGAGCAAAGCGAAGCAATCCAGCGCGGTGTGATGCTGCCCTGGATTGCTTCGCTTTGCTCGCAATGACGATTTGATGGAAAATCATCGTGCGTTGGTGCTTGGCGGATAGCCTATCCGCCTTATGTTGGCATAATTCGAACATATGATCGCGTTTAATCCCACTATTTCGGAACCCTGACCGGGCGCATCTGGAGGGCGTCAGGACGACACGCCCGTCGTCACCGTATTGCCCCCGATCACCCAGGAGTTCCCGCCATGACCATCACCACCATCGACACGGCCTCCGTCGCTCCCGCCAACACCGCCAGCACCCTCGAAGCCTGGCTGCCGCTCGTCGGCCGCGTTCTCATCGCCGCCATCTTCATCATCAGCGGCTTGTCCAAGATCGCCGACCCCGCCGGTTCGATGGCCTACATCGCCTCGGTCGGCCTCCCGCTTCCCGCCGTGGCGCTGGCTGGCGCCATCCTCGTCGAAGTGGTCGGCGGCGCGCTGCTGATCTCGGGCTACAAGGTCCGTGCGGTCGCCACCGTCATCGCGCTGTTCAGCCTCGCCACCGCCGCGTTCTTCCACAACAACCTGGCCGACCAGAACCAATTCATCCACTTCTTCAAGAACATCGCGATCGCCGGCGGCCTGCTGCAGATCGTCGCTTTCGGCAAGGCTCGCGCCTGAACGATTATCCCTGATCACGCTACCGAAGGGGCGGGCCGAAAGGCTCGCCCCTTTTCGCATGATTGCACGATAAACGCAGACCAAATTTGTCGTCGTTATATACTTGACGCTTTAACGCAGACAGAGTAACTCCGCGTTCATGGCCCACATCACCACCAGCGTCGAATATGGAATCCACGGCCTGCTCTGGCTGGTGGAAGACGGCCGCGCCCTCAGCAGCCGGGAGATCGCCGAGATCCAGGGCATCTCGCCCAGCTTCGTGGCGAAGATCTTCCCCAAGCTGGAGAAAGCCGGCATCGTCGCCGCCAGCGAAGGCGTGCGCGGGGGCTACCGCCTCGCGCGGCCGGCGGGCGAGATCACCTTCCTCCAGATCATCGACGCGATCGAAGGCGACAAGCCGCTGTTCGATTGTCAGGAGGTGCGCGGCCGCTGCGCCCTGTTCGGCGGCGATGCGCCCGGCTGGGCAACCGCCGGAACTTGCGCCGTCCACGCCGTCATGCTCCAGGCCGAGAAGGCGATGCGCGATGCTCTTGCCGCGCAGACCCTGGGCGATGTGGCGAGCCGCTTCGGCCGCAAGGCGCCCGAGACATTCTTCAACGATTTCCGCGACTGGGCGGGCGATCGCCAGACCACCCGCACCGCACGCATCGGCCGTCCCCGGCGGGACGGTCCTTCATGATCTGAGCCTTTCTCACCCGCATTCCTGAACACCTTTCTCGGCGTCCTGCCGGACGCACCGGGAAAGCGCCGACTTGCGCGCTGCCTTCGCAGACCTCGCGCTTGTCGGGACGATGAACCGCGTCCGGCGCACAAGAGGAGAAGATCGATGAGCAAGCAGACCATCCTGATCGCCGGCACCGGTTTCGCCGGAGTCTGGGCCGCCCTGTCGGCAACCCGCGCCATTGCGCTTGCAGGGCGGGAGGACGACGTGGAAGTCGTCGTCGTCTCGCCGAGCCCGACCATGGTGATCCGTCCGCGCCTTTATGAAGCCGTGCTGGAGAACATGAACCCCGACGTTTCTGCCCTGCTCGCAGCGGTCGGCGCGCGGTACGTGGCCGGTCTGGTCGAGGCGATCGGCGCGAATACGCAGCAGGCCACGATCCTGCGTAACGACGGCGGGCGCGAGACGATCGCCTGGGACCGCTTCGTACTGGCCACCGGCAGCCGCCTGTCGACTGCGCCGATCCCGGGCATTGCGGATCACGCCTTCGATGTCGATCAGTTGGACTCGGCGCAGCGGCTGGACGCGCACCTCGGGCTGCTGGCTGCCCGCACCGACGAGGCACGCGGTACGGCAGTCGTGGTAGGCGGCGGCTTCACCGGCCTCGAAGGCGCGGCGGAGATGCCCGAACGGTTGCGCGCCATTCTGGGCAAGGATGCGCCGATCCGCGTCGTCATCGTCGACCCGGCCGAACAGATCGCCGCCGAGATGGGCGCCGATGCGGCCGTGGTCGTGCGGGGCGCCCTTGACGAACTGGGTGTCGAGCAGCGCCCCGGCGTGCGGGTGACGGCGGTGGACGCAGGCGGGGTCACGCTTTCGGATGGATCGCGGATCGATGCAGCGACCGTCGTGTGGTCGGCCGGGATGCGTGCTCATCCGCTGGCAGGGCAGGTGCCCGGAGAGCATGATGCCACCGGCCGGGTGCTCGGCGACGTCTATCTGCGCGCGCCCGAGGCGCCAGGCATCTTCGTCACCGGAGACACCGTGAAAGCGGCGACCGACGATATCGGCAACTTCACCGTCATGTCCTGCCAGCACGCGCTGAGCCTCGGCCGGGTGGCGGGCCACAATGCCGCTGCGGAACTGGTGGGGCTGGGCCTCCACCCCTACAGCCAGCCCAAGTACGTGACCTGTCTCGACCTCGGCGCATGGGGTGCCCTTTATACGGAGGGCTGGGACCGGCAGGTCCACCTGACCCGGGCGGAAGGCAAGAAGCTGAAGCAGGAAATCAACGGCGTGTGGATCTATCCGCCTGCGCCGGAGCGGGAGGCGGTCTTCGCGGTCTCCAACCCGGACTTCGTGATCGTGCCCTGACGCGAAAAGGCCCGGCCGGAGACGGTCGGGCCGTGCGTTTCCGGGCATGATCGTGCCAAACCCGCGCAAATCCGGGCTTTGCGTTGAAAATGAACTTTTTTTGAAATTAGACTGTTGACCGACTCACTTGGTGGTCTTAGAGGCCGCTTCACCGCAGCGGAGCACGCTTCTGCTACGGTCGCCAACACAG